>CAZAYJ010000009.1:773-14450 GCA_964489335.1 uncultured Planctomycetia bacterium | reverse complement strand
CGAGGAGTAACGTTAACCTTTTATGCCTGTTTCGCACCAAGCAACAATTAAAATTGTTGCTTCACTTCTTCACGATCGCCAATATGTCGTCCTCGCGAACGATAAGGTATTCCTCGCCTTCTTTCGTCGTCACTTCCGTCCCCGAATACTTGGCATAAAGAACGATGTCGCCCTCTTTTACTTCCGGCTTCTGGACAGAACCATTGTCCAAAACCTTTCCCTTGCCAACGGCAACAACCTTCCCTTCCTGCGGCTTCTCTTTGACAGTATCAGGAAGAACGATGCCGCCTTTTGATTTGGACTCGGCTTCCAGAGGCTTAAGGATAATCCTGTCGCCTAATGGTTGAAAGTTCATGCCTCCCTCCTTATTTTGTGAGTGTGAATTTTTAGCACTCTAATCGGATGAGTGCTAATATCAGGCCTTAAAAAAACGCAAACCGAAAGCCCGCGCCATATTGCGCACCGGCTCATCTATGATTTGCGATTGTGAATTTTAATAAAATTTGCCAGGTTTGTCAAGTTTTTTTTTACGGCTTTTTGCCGATTTTCTGGCTGGCGGCAATCATGGCCAGCCCTTTCAAAATCAGGTCCTTCTCAATCATCTTGAGATAACGGCTGTGGGGTTTAATGAGGGCTGCATCGCCGCCCGTGACGATGATCCTGAATCCCCGGCATTCTTTTTTGAGAAGGCGTTCGATGATGCCATCACATAAGGAAGCGACGCCGAAAACGATGCCGGCCCTGATGCTGGACGCCGTATCGCGGCCGATAATCTCAATGGGTCGCGCCAGCTCGACAAACGGCAGAAGCGCCGTCTTCTTATTCAGAGACTCCTGCATCAATCTTAAACCAGGCGCGATAAGCCCGCCCAGATATTCGGCGTTGCGAGATACGATGTCGAACGTAATAGCCGTTCCGAAATCAACGACGATCAACCCCTTTCCGTGTAATTTTAGCGCGGCATAAGCATTCACCAGCCTGTCCTGCCCAACCTGAGACGGAATCCTGTACTTATTCAACAAGGGCACGCAGAAATCTTCCCCCGCGATCCTGCAGTCCGACTTCAAGACATCCCGGCAGATAAACCGCAAGAGCTGGTTGGCCGCGGGAACAACGCTGCAGGCGTAAATCTCTTCACATGCCTCTTTCCTTAAAAAAGGACGCGCTTTCTCCTTAATCAGCGCGCCGATCTCCCCGGGATCCTCCCACCCAGACGTCAAAACCTTAAATGAACCCAGCAACTGCGATCCCTTGAAGAATCCAAGCGTCACATTGGTATTTCCAATATCGATCGTCGCAATCATGAAGACCCCAGTTTCTCGACATGGCCCGAGTGAACGACGCGACAACAGCCATTATCCAGGCGTATCACAAGACTGCCGCTCTCGTCAAAATCCGACGCATAACCTTCCACGGTGTCTTGGGCGCTGACGACGCGAATCCTCTCGCCTAAGATCAGGCCAGAAGATTCCTTGATCATCTCAAGCAGATCCCTCGTACGACCTCCCAGGAGATCCGCATAGAAACGATCAAGGTTCTTTATAATTATATGGGACAAGTCGGCTAAGTCAATCTCCCTTTTCAAGGCGAGCGAAACCGAAGCCGCTCCGTCTGGAAGCTCGTCATGCGACAAGTTCACGTTGATGCCGAGACCAACGACGGCATAACCGACCTTGTCGTCTTCCAGGTGCATCTCTGTCAGAATCCCGGCAACCTTTCCGCGGCCAATATAGACGTCATTGGGCCACTTGATCGACACCTTTTCGACGTGAATATCCTGAAGGGCCTTGACGATGGCCAAGGCGACCGTCAAAGTGACCAACGGCATACGCGCAACATCCAAGTCTGGCCGCAGGATGAAAGAACAATAGATCCCCTTGCCGGCCGGCGAACTCCAGACATTCCCCAAGCGTCCGCGGCCATGCGTCTGGCCGCGCGCAAAAAGAACGGTCCCCTGAGGCTCTCCGCCTTCGGCAAGAAAATGAGCCAGGTCATTGGTCGACGTCACCAAATCATAGACCAGGATTTTTTTACCGATGTAACGCGTCCCGAGAGAATGCTTGTCGGAACGTTGATGAAATAATCTCGAAAGTCCGGAATCCATGTTTAAATCCGTTGACGCGTTAGCGACTCATAGGAAACCTTTTAACCCGCTTACCCGCCCGTCTACCTAGATGCGATGCCTTTCTGGCGGCGATGGCCCTGCCTTCCCTGTGCTGTTCTGCGCCGTCTTCAACAAAAGCGATTGTTCCCTTGCCTTCTTTAAGGCGCTTGATCTCGTCGCGCAGGGCCGCCGCTTCTTCAAACTTGAGGTTGCGCGCCGCCAATTCCATATCACGCTGCAGTAATGCCAGCAGGGAATCGAACTCAAACTGCTCTTTCTTCTGGCCCGACAGCCTGGCCAAATATGTCCGGGCCTCCTCTTCCTCTTTCAGGCTTTCACGGATCTCTTTTTTGATCGACGCGATGGTGATACCGTGGCGCGCATTAAATGCCATCTGGATCCCACGGCGCCGGCGACTCTCTCTGATAGCATTCTCCATGGCAGGCGTGACCGTATCGGCGTACATGACGACTTCTCCATGGACATGGCGCGCCGCCCGGCCCGCCAGCTGGATGAGCGAGACATCCGACCGCAAAAAACCCTCCTTGTCGGCGTCAAGAATGGCCACCAGCGATACCTCCGGCAAATCCAGACCTTCCCTCAGAAGATTCACCCCTATAAGACAATCATAATCCTTCTTACGGAGCCGCCGCAAAATCTCGACACGATCGATCGTATCGATCTCCGAATGAAGATAGGCAACCTTCAGCCCTTTTTCTTCCAGATATTGGCTCAGATCCTCAGCCATGCGCTTAGTCAGCGTTGTCACAAGCACGCGCTCATCTTTTTGGGCGCGCTCCCTCACCAGGGCCTCCAGATCCTCTACCTGCCCCTTCGTCGGCTTAACGATGATGTCAGGATCGGGGATACCGGTGGGACGAATCACCTGTTCGGCTGAAATACCGCCGGATCTCTTCAATTCATACGGTCCGGGTGTTGCGGAAACAAAAACCGCCTGCGGCACGAGCGATTCAAATTCATCGAATGTAAGAGGCCTGTTGTCGAGACACGAGGGCAGACGGAAACCGAAATCAACCAGGACTTCCTTGCGAGCGCGGTCGCCTTCATACATGCCGCGGATCTGGGGGATCGTCACATGGCTCTCATCGATGCAGACTAAAAAATCTTTCGGAAAATAATCAAGGAGACAATAAGGACGTGAACCGGGCTGACGGAAAGACAGGTGACGCGAATAATTCTCGATGCCGTGGCAATAGCCGACCACCTTAAGCATCTCCAGGTCATATTTTGTCCTCTGCTCCAGCCGTTGCGCCTCTAAAAGCTTATTCTGCCTCCTTAATTCCCTGAGTCTGTCTTCCAATTCTTCCATAATGGACACTGAAGCCCTCTCGATCGCATCACCGGACACGATATAATGTTTCGCCGGATAGATACCGACCTTCTTTACATCGGCGATTTTCCTGCCGGAGGCGGGGTCAAACTCATAGATACCGGCGATCACCTCATCGTCCAGTTCCATACGAATAGCCTTCTCCGCATAAGCGGGATAGACGTCTACGACGTCGCCTTTTACCCTGACCTTGCCTCTTGAAAAATCATAATCGTTGCGCTCATACTGGATGGCGACCAGGCGTTTGAGGATGTCCTGACGGCTTACAGCCTGGCCGACTTCGAGAAAAAGCATATAATCCCCATATTCCCTTGGGCTCCCAAGATTGTAAATGCAAGAAACGGAGGCAACGACAATGACGTCAAGACGTGAAAAAAGCGACGTCGTCGAAGACAATCTCAGGCGGTCCAGACGATCGTTGATCGATGAATCCTTCTCAATATAGGTATCTGTCGCCGGAATATAGGCCTCCGGCTGGTAATAGTCGTAATAACTAACGAAATACTCGACCGCATTCTCTGGGAAAAACTCCTTAAACTCAAAATAAAGCTGGGCCGCCAGCGTCTTGTTGTGTGAGATGACGAGGGTCGGCTTATTGATCCGTTCGATGCAATTGGCCATCGTGAAGGTCTTGCCCGATCCCGTCACACCCAGGAGGGTCAGGAACTTCCTTGCAGGATCCCGCAGGCCGCCCACGAGTTTGTCGATCGCCTGGGCCTGGTCGCCTGAAGGACGAAAAGAATTTTTGAGTTTAAAATCAGGCATATATCTGAGATGGATGAAAAACGAAGGCGGGTTTCCTCAAGTGAAGTCCCCGATCAGGCAACAAGATTTACCCCGCGCCAGAAGGACTTTCGGTACGGGATTTCTGGAAACCGAATAGGTCTAATATTTCGGCCTGCCTGCCCTGTTCTTTAGACCCAGGAGGCTTCACTCAGGGCTTTCGCCCGTCTGCTCTTTGAGCCGCAAGGCATTCTCAATGGCAGCCACCAGCATATCCTTGTCAATCGGCTTCACCAAATAACAGGTAATCCCCAGTTTGAAGGCCTTGAATTTATCCGTATCCTTCCATAGAGCCGATGTGATAATGACCGGTGTACCCTGCCCGATCGGGTCGTCATTCAATTCCTGACAGACCTCCAGCCCTCCCATATGAGGCATCAATAAATCCAGGACGATGACATCCGGCCTAAACGCATGCAGCTGGGCCACCACATCCCTGGAGTCGGTAAGCCCCAAAACCTCATAGAGCCCGCTTCGTTCCAATAATCTTTTCAAGAACTGGACAATATCTACGTCGTCGTCAACAAGCAAGATCTTCTTTTTATCCAAGTCCTCTGCCCCTCCCGGATACCGTCACCCTATGCTGAAGGTTAAACGTCTTCATCCTCCGCCGCTTCCTCGCGCGCCATCCCGGCAGCAGTTACGCCTCCATTCTTCGTTCCCTGGAGCTACGCATATTCTTGATAAATCCGCGATCATCGTCGGATAAACGGGTGAACTGCAGACCCACCCTGTACATCCCCCTCTGGCCGCAAAGATGATAGCACACCTTCCCCTCGGCCTCGATGGGCCTGAAACGGTTGTCCTGTTGCGTCATAAGGTCGTTCACCAAGATAAATTTATTGACGAGACAAGTCGCCAGAGGAATCTTCTGGTGGGTCAAAAAAGCCATGCCGTCTTCAGATAAATCCAGCATCATCCCGTTATAGGCCGCCTCTGCCGGAAAGGCCCTCGTCTTGACGCCGGAGGCCATCTTGTACATCAAGACGTACCCCTGTTTCACCCTCCTGCATTTTCTTCTTTCCTGATCCGGATAGGAATATCCCATGGCTCCCCTCCCACGATAAGAGACGCCGTTAGAAATCAACCTTGACAATCTCAAGCGAAACGTCCAGCGCTTGCGCCGAATGCGTCAAGGCGCCCAGAGAAATGAAATCAACGCCTTTGATCGCGTATCTGTGAATGTTTTGTGGCCCAATGCCCCCCGACAGCTCGATAAAGGGCCGACGCCCATTCTTGGGGAATATCTTTTTAAGCAACGCGACAGCCCGGCGAACCTGCAAAGGGGAAAAATTGTCCAGCATGACGATATCCGGACAATATGCAAGCGCTTCCTTCAGCTCGGACAAACTCTCGACTTCGATCTCAAAAGGGACCTTCTTCCTGCGGCGCGCGAAGACGCCGAAGCCGCCGGTCTTCTTCAAAATCAGGATGTGGTTGTCTTTGACGAGGTACTGATCAGATAGATTCAGGCGGTGATTCATGCCTCCGCCGGCGGCGACGGCATATTTTTCCAGGGAACGCATGAGCGGCGTGGTCTTGCGCGTATCGAGGATACGGACCCCGGCGTGCCTAACGGCATCGCAGGCCTGACGCGTCTGCGTGGCAATACCTGAAAGATAACCGAGAAAATTCAAGGCCAGCCGCTCACAAGACAGGATAGAGCGTGCCTTGCCAGCAACCGTCAAGAGCACCTCTCCCGCCTTGACCATGCGTCCGTCTGTTTTTAGCAGGCGCACGGACAATGAAGAATCAAAAATCTTGAACACCTGTGCTGCAAGCGCCGTTCCGCAGACGACCCCGTTTTCCTTGGTGAAGATCCTGGCCTTCGCGCGGGCCGAAAACGGGATAAAATCCAGCGTCGTGATATCATGATGCGCCGCATCTTCCAAGAGAGCGGCTTTGATCATAAGCGCCACCGAAGGGTCATTGAAGCGCACGCCGAACCTCCTCCAGATCGTCCATCTTTGCCTTTAACTCCTCGAGTCGTTTACGCTCAGCGGCGACAACTTGCTCCGGCGCCTTCTTGACAAACCCCTTGTTCTTCAGAAGTGCCTCTTTGGCCTTGATCAGTTTATTCCCTTGCGCGATCTCGACGGTGAGCCGCTCTTTCTCCTGCGCGATATCCACAAGACCCTCAAGCAGAAGATAGATATGGACATCCCGCGTCACAGGCAGACTCAGGGAATTCTTCGGCGCCACATCCACATCAAGACCTTCAAATTCGCTTGCCTGCGCCAGCTGACAGATGACAGGCGCTGCAGCCAAGATTGCTGCCTTTTTCTTCGGACTCGCCCACACACGCACGCGGATTCTTGCGCCGGGATTCAGCTTCAATTCATGGCGCCGTTCACGCAAAAGAAGCACGGCGTCAAAGATCATGCGCATAAGCTCCCTCGCCTGCTTATTCTCGAATCTTCTGTCAGGCTTGGGCCACGGGGCAACAGCGATCGACTCTGACAAGGAACCAGCAACCAGGGCAGACGAAATCTCATCAGTAATAAACGGCATGAAGGGGTGTAAGAGAAAAAGCGACGTCTTCAGGACGTGCACCAAAATCTCCTGGGTATTTTTTTCGGCAATGACAGGTTTGGACATCTCGACGTACCAATCGCAGAACGAATGCCAGAAGAACGTATAGAGCAGATTAATGGCCTCGTGAAAACGGAAGGCGTCGACGGCCTTTGTCACCCGGCGGACGGTATCGTTGAGCTCGGCAAGAATCCAAAGGTCCTGGATACGGCATGCAGCCATGTCTATCCGGCTGCCGTCGACGCCAGGGGCAATATTCATGCGGATAAACCTGGAGGCATTCCATATCTTATTGGCAAAATTGCGGCCTTGCTCGAATTTTTCCTTTGAGAGGAAAATGTCCGAGGCGCACGCAGAAATAAGACTGAAACGCAAGGCGTCCGCTCCATACGTCTCGATGACTTCCAAAGGATCAATGCTGTTACCCAGGGATTTAGACATCTTGCGGCCCTGCGCATCACGGACAGTCCCATGAATAAAAACGTCCTTAAAAGGAATCTTGCCCATAAAGACAAACCCGGCCATGATCATACGGGCTACCCAGAAGAAGATAATCTCCGGCGCCGTCACAAGGACCGATGTCGGATAAAAATACTCCAGCTCCTTCTTTTGCTCCTCTATTCTCTGCTGGCTATTCTCTGTTGACTGGAGAAAAGGCCATCCAAAGGTCGCGAAAGGCCACAACCACGACGAGAACCATGTATCCAGGACATCCGGGTCCTGTTTCAAATCCGTACTCCCGCAATCCGGGCATGCCGTTGGCCTCTCTCTCGAAACAATGACGCCTTTCTTGCGGCTTGTTTTGCCTTTGCCGGACAACTCCTCGCCTTCTTGCAAACACCTTTGGCAGTAATAGACGGGCAAACGATGTCCCCACCAGATCTGGCGGGAAATGCACCAATCCTTGATATTCTCCATCCAGTTGAGATATACCTTTGTCCAGCGCCGCGGCGTGAATTTGATACTATCCTTTTGGCCGGTGTTTCTGACAGCCTTGATCGCAGGCTTGGCCAAAGGTTTCATGCGCACGAACCACTGCTTGGACAGATAGGGTTCGATGATCGTATGGCAACGATAACAATGGCCGACGGCGTGACGGTGAGGCTCGATCTTGACGAGGAACCTGCGCTCCTTTAAATCCTCAATGATGGCTTCCCTGGCCTCAAAACGGTCCATGCCGGCATAATCCCCCGCATGGGTGTTAAGGACCGCATCGGGATGCATGATATTGATGAATTCCAGCTTATGCGTTTTGCCCATCTGATAATCATTGGGATCATGGGCCGGCGTGACTTTGACCGCGCCTGTGCCGAAAGACCTGTCCACTAGATCATCTGCGACGATCTTGATCTCCCTGCCGATCAAGGGCAAAATCAGCGTAGCGCCGATCAAATGCTTATACCTCTTGTCTTTGGGATTGACGGCAACAGCCGTATCCCCCAGCATGGTCTCCGGCCTCGTTGTCGCCACAACGATCCCGTCTTCACAGACGGCTGTCGTCTTATTTTTTCCTTTCGGCTTTTGAACCGCGGACAACGGTTCTTTGAAGGGATATTTAATGTAATACAACGACCCGTCGAGATCGTGGTGCGGAGCCTCTTCATCCGACAGGGCTGTCTGGCAGCGCGGACACCAGTTGATGATATAATCGCCCTGATAGATCAGGCCCTTCTCATAGAGGGAGACGAAAACCTCTGTGACGGCGCGCGAATATTCTTCGTCCATCGTAAAACGTTCACGCGGCCAATCACACGTCGCCCCCAACCTCTTGAGCTGATTGATGATCGTAGATCCGTAATCCTGCTTCCACTGCCAAACCTTTTCCAGGAATTTCTCTCGGCCAAGCTGATCGCGGGTCAGGCCGTCTTTGGCGATCTGTCTTTCTACGACGTTCTGTGTCGCAATCCCCGCATGGTCCGTGCCCGGCATCCAGAGCACTTCGTAACCTTGCATGCGCCGCATGCGAATCAGAATATCCTGGAGGGTATTGTTCAGGGCGTGCCCCATATGAAGAATACCCGTCACATTCGGCGGCGGAATCACAATCGTAAATGGTTTTTTATCCAAAGAGGTTGAGGCATGGAAAAGCGGAGTCTTGGCCCAAAATTCGGCCCACTTCTCTTCAACCTCTCTAGGATTATATTGAGCGCTTAATTCTCGAGGCAAATCACTCATGGGACAATACAACTCCATCCTTCAGCAGTTTATACTCGATGCTGTCAACCAGTGCCAGCCAGCTGGCTTCAATGATATTCTCCGAAACGCCTACTGTCGTCCAAGAATCACGCTCATCCTGCGACTGGATAAGGACGCGCACTTTCGCGGCTGTCCCATCTTTGGCATCCAAGACCCTGACCTTGAAATCAGAAAGATGCATCTTGGAAACAGCCGGATAAAAAGCCTTCAACGCCTTGCGCAGGGCATTGTCCAGGGCATTCACAGGACCGTCTCCATCGGATGACGTATGTTCCTGAACGCCTCCCACCTTCAGTTTGATCGTGGCCTCTGAGGTGATCGTCCCCTTCTGGCGTTTCTCGACAATCACGCGAAACCCCTCAAGCTCGAAAAACTTTTTGTATTGCTTCAAGGCCCGCTTGACCAGAATCTCAAAGCTCGCGTCTGCCGCCTCAAACTGATAACCTTCGTGTTCCAGATCCTGGAGCAATTTGACGACCCTTTTGGTGTCGGGCGAATCTTTTTTCAATTGCAGCTTGAGCTCTTCGGCCTTGGTCAGGATGGGCGTCTTTCCGGCCAATTCCGAGACGAGGATCCTGCGGACGTTCCCCACGCGCTCGGGCTCGATATGCTCATAGCTCTTCGGGTTTTTGTAGACCGCATTGATATGAACGCCGGCTTTGTGGGCGAATGCCGACTTGCCTACAAAGGGCTGATTGTCGGCCTGTTTCATGTTGCTGATCTCGCTGACATAATGCGAGACCTCCGTCAACTCTTTGAGCTGTTCATCTGTGATGCAATCAAACCCCATCTTCAACTTAAGGATGCCGACAATAGGGATAAGGTCCGCATTCCCGCAGCGCTCTCCATAACCGTTGATCGTTCCCTGCACCTGGACACATCCGGCCTCGACGGCTGCAATGGAATTGGCCACCGCAAGCCCGAGATCGTTGTGGACATGGATGCCCAAAGGAAGCTTCACATTTTTCTGGACATCGGCGATGACGGCGACGAGTTGCGACGTCAGCGTGCCGCCGTTGGTATCGCACAGACAAAGCAGCCGCGCGCCGCTCTCCTGGGCCGCCAAAAGCGTCGCCATCGCATAGTCCCGATTATGTTTATACGCATCGAAAAAGTGCTCGGCGTCATAAATCAGCTCCAGCCCTTCTGCGACAAGATATTTAACGGAATCCCGGATGATCTCGAGGTTCTCCTCCAGGCTTACGCGCAGGACATCGCGCACGTGCAGGTCCCAGGATTTTCCAAAAATTGTCGCAACCCGCACCCCCGAATGAAGAATAGCCGCAAAGACAGGATCGTCCTTGGCTGTTACGCCCGCCTTGCGCGTAGCGCCGAAAGCGGTCAAAGCCGCGTTCTTTAAGGGATGTTTCTTGAACTCTTCAAAAAACATCCTGTCCTTCGGGTTTGAGCCGGGAAATCCACCCTCGATATAGGCAACACCAAGCTCATCGAGCTTGCGCGCAATCTTGACCTTATCCGCAACAGAATAAGAGATTCCCTCCGTTTGGGAACCGTCGCGTAATGTCGTATCGTAAAGCTCTATCTTTTTCATAACGGCCTCTCTGGTCACGCCTGCTTGCCTAGACCGAATTTCGCATGAATGGACCTGACGGCTTTTTCCGCATCCTTTTTCCTGATAATACAGGAAATGCTGATCTCCGACGTCGTGATCATGCCGATGTTGATCTTCTTCTGCGCAAGCGCCTCAAACATGCCGGCGGCGACCCCCGAATGCGTCTTCATGCCGACGCCGACAATCGATACCCTGGCGATGTCTTTATCTTCCAGGACTTTGCCGGCATGAATCCTGGAAGAAAATTTTTCCATGACCTTTTTGGTCTTTGTCAGATCTGCCAAAGAAACGGTAAAAGAAACATCCGTAAAGCCCGTTCGGGAGACGTTCTGGACGATCGTGTCGACATTGATCCCTTCGCGGGACAATTCACGGAAAAGCTTGGCTGCGATCCCAGGTTTATCCGGAACATCGCAAACCGTCACCTTGGCCTCGTTCTTGTTCAATGTGACGCCGCTGATAACAAAATCTTCCATTTTATCCGCCTCCTTTAAAATGAGTGTCCCCTCCGCCGTGTTGAAACTGGATCTCACGTGGATGGGAATATCGAATTTTTTAGCCACCTCGATGGAACGTGCCTGCATGACCTGCGCACCCAGCGACGCCATCTCCAGCATCTCGTCATACGTAATCTGCTTAAGCTTGCGCGCCTCAGGAACAATTCTCGGATCCGTCGTATAAACCCCTTCGACATCCGTATAGATCTCGCACGTCTTTGCGCCTATGGCCTTGGCCAAAGCCACAGCCGTCAGATCCGAACCCCCTCGGCCCAGCGTCGTGATGTCCTGGTCTTGGGTCACCCCCTGGAATCCAGCCACAATGACGATCTTTCCTTCCTGGAGGGCCTTGCGGATCCGTCCGCCGCTGATATCAACGATCTTAGCCTTGGTGTGCGTCTGGTCCGTCATGATGCCGACCTGACCGCCCGTAAATGAAATGGCGTCATAGCCCAACTCTTCGATCGCCATAGCCAAAAGAGAACAACTGATCTGTTCGCCGGTCGACAAAAGCATATCCATCTCTCTGGCAGGCGGATCGTTCGTGATCTGGCCGGCCAGTTCGATCAATTCGTCCGTCGTATCGCCCAGCGCGGAAACGACCACAACGAGTCTCCAGCCCTTTATCCTGTAGGAAACGACGCGCCGCGCGACATTCTTGATGCGGTCGACATTAGCAACAGAACTCCCCCCGAATTTTTGAACGAGAACTTTCATCGATTTTTACCCCTTTTGTTCCTGAATGCCTGATAGACTTCTCCCGCCATGACCAACGATAACACCAGAAGAACCGCGCTCAACCCTGCCAAAAAATACTGCCCGCTTCTGACATACGTCATACACTGGATCCCCAAGGCCGCCGTTGTCGTCAGAAACATAAAAATAGCCGGCACAAGGGTATAGGCCGTCGGTTTATTCCTCATTAAAAACCACAGGCTGGCAACAAACAATGCCAGTGCCGCCACCAGCTGATTGGACGCCCCAAAAATAGGCCATATCCGGCTCCATGCCCCGGACAACGCCAGAATCCCGGCAGCGCCGACGACGATCAAGGTCGAAACGAACCTGTTCGATAATCCCGTCAACTCCTGGGTAATATAGCGGCAAACACGCGTCGCCGTATCCAGTGTCGTCAAGATAAACGCGTTCAGGATCATCACGGCGATGTAAAGGCCGAAGTCCCCGAAGAAAACGCGCGTCAAGCCCGTATAACCCATCCCAAACAGACAGATGGGGCCCTGGTCCTTGAACAACAAGCACAGGTCCTGTTGGGTCTTTCCGGGGATGCCGCTGACCACAGCCAAAACAGCTATCAGGGCCACCAGTCCTTCGGCCACCATGGCGCCGTATCCGATCTTTCTGCCATCGCGCTCGTTGGCCAGCTGTTTTGACGTCGTTCCGCTGGCAATGATCGCATGAAAACCGGAAATCGCGCCGCAGGCGATCGTCACGCACATCATCGGCCACAACGCGCCCTGAGATGTCTGCCAGGAAATAAAAGCCGGCTGGGTAATGACCGGGCGCGACACAAACAATCCCAGAAGCCCCATCCCGGCGCCGAAGATCAAAAGAAAACTGCAGAGATAATCACGGGGCTGTAGAAGGATATTGACCGGTGTGACGGATGCGATAAAACAATACGCCAGCAAAACCGCCAACCAGATGATATAGGCAGAGCCGCCGACATCAATGGGAACATATTTCCCGAGGAATAACATGACGGCCAAAAGCAACAGCCCCACCAACGTCGCAAGCGTCAGATGAACCTTGCGGATATACAAGAGATAACCCGTCAAAACAGCAACCGGAATAAGACCCAAGGACGGCAGAACGATCTTTTTTTCCGTGATGAACGTCTTGGCGCACAGATCCGCAAACACCGCGATCACAAGGATCAGGGCCAGCCACACAAATACAGAAAAAATCAAACGCGCTTTGCGCGATACGACAACGGCAGAAACTTCGGCCACCGAAGCCCCCTCCTCGCGCACGGAAATCATAAGGGATGCAAAATCATGCACACCACCGAGAAAGACCGTGCCTAAAACGATCCAGATGACCGACGGAAACCACCCCCACCAGACGCACCCGATCACGGGACCGATGACAGGACCGGCGCCTGCGATGGAAGAAAAATGATGACCAAACAGAACGAGCCAGTTTTTGGCAGGGACGTAATCCACGCCGTCGAATTTTTTGACGGCGGGTGTCTCTCTGTGTGGATCAATGGGAAAAAGCCCCGCAATACGACCGCCGTAAAAAAAATACCCCGCCCCAAAAATAACCAGACAAGCCGTCAAAACAATTAAAGAATTCATCTCAAAAACACGTCCATCAATTGATGCCCCTCGAAATGAACCTCGCTTTTTTTGGCCTCTTCCTCCGTAAACCTCTCGAAACCGTTTTTGGCGATCCCCTGGCCCATCATCGTCATGCACACCCGGTCTGCGACATGCTTGCGCAGCTCGACGGGAGTCGCATGATCCGGCAAAACCATCAGACGCCAACCATTTCTGGAAGATTTGAAATGATTCAAGATTGTCCCCACGACCAATGAATCGAACTGCTCAATACAGGCGATCTTGTTGCGCAGATCGCCGTTGTGGCCCGCCTCGTCGGTGGCCTCCACATGGATAAAAAC
>CAZAYJ010000009.1:0-763 GCA_964489335.1 uncultured Planctomycetia bacterium | reverse complement strand
GCGTGCAGGCTGGAACGCTCGCCGCCCTCCTCGTCGGGCGACTGGTCCAGCGCGAGGAAACAGGCGGGTTTGGCCTCCTCGAGCCACTTCGCGTACTCCTTGGTCGAGATGCCGAGCACCTTGCGCACCTCCTCGTCGGTGGCCTCCACATGGATAAAAACAAAATCCAGACGCTCCAGGGCTTTTAAACCTGCCTCGGCTTTTCCCGCATAATTTGTATCATAGTAACCCGTCGCCCCTTCCACAGGAATCACCTCAAGACCAATCAGCTTGCCGATCCCTTTGATAAGATCGACAGCAGAGATCACTGCGCCGGTCTTACCATATTTCTGACGGAAGAGAGGCATCTGGCTCTTTTGCCCTTGCCCCCAAAGCCAAATCATGTTGGCGGGGTTCTCGTGCAGGTCAAGTCTCACCCTGTTAATCTCATGGCGCGAAAGGACATCCTTGGACTTCTCCATCAGATCAAGAAGGACTTGCTCGCCCTTGCCTTTCGGCATATGCCTGCGGATGGGCTCGCCCAAGATATCATGGGGAGGCGTACATAGACACCGGCTCAATTCGTCCACGGGATATCCCCGCAGGACGGCCAAATGCCTGTAGCTGACGCCCGGATAAAATCTGACGGTATCGGAGCCCAATCCCCTGTTTAATTCCTGGATAAGGACGGAGGCCTCGTGGGTCGAAATATGCCCCGCGCTGTAATCAGCCATTTTTTCATCGGCAATCGTCACGAGATTACAACGGAAGGCGACATCCTGCG
>CAZAYJ010000008.1:8573-14555 GCA_964489335.1 uncultured Planctomycetia bacterium | reverse complement strand
TGAAGCCTGATCTTGATGTGTTAGTTTTGCGGGGTAAGACGTGTTTCGTAGGGCTGACGGCGGCAGGCACATCCGATTTCAGGCCCGTGCCCATGGAAAATAATTATCCCCTTGTCGGCCTTCAGGCGAGCGTGTTTAACAGCATCCTCACCCGGCAATTCATCACCCCAGCAGGAGAGATTCCCAATGCCTTCATCGCTCTTTTGATTTTTGCCGCCGGGCTTATGATCTGCCGGCGCCTGAATCCGTTGAAGGCGCTTGTGGGCAGCGTCGTTCTCGGGGCCGCTTATTTTATCGTCGCCGTTGTTTTATTTATTTTTGCCGGCGTCTGGGTGGATTTGTTTTTGCCTCTGGCGATCGTGCTGTCGGTCTATCTTGTTTCAACAGTCCTGAGGTTTTTTGAAGAGACAAAGAAGAGGGTGCTTCTGGAAAAGGAATTGGAGATCGCCCATACCATCCAGCAGAGCTTTCTGCCCCAGGGCGAGGTGTCTTTTGACCGTCTCGACATCTCTTCTTTGATCAAGCCGGCAAAATTCGTGGCCGGCGACCTTTTTGATTTTGTCAAGATCGACAACCACAGGTGCGGGGTCTTGATTGGCGACGTCTCCGGCAAGGGCGTGCCGGCGTCCCTGATCATGGCCCAGATCATCTCCCTTTTCAGGATATTCTCGTCCAGGATCTTCGATGCCGCCGGTGTCCTGAAGGCGATCAACAAGGAGCTCGTCGGCAGGATATCCGCACGGTTTGTCACCTGCACATACATGATCGTAGATACGCAGGCAGGGAAGGTTTCCGCCGCATCCGCAGGGCACACGCCTCTGTTGTTGTACCGGGGTGCGACAGGCGCAGTGGCGGAGGCGGGCGGCGGCGCCGGTCTGCCTTTGGGCATCGACGAAGACGTTTCTTATGAGAACGGCGTCTTCGACTTCAGCACAGGAGACAAGATTGTTATTTTTAGCGACGGATTGACGGAGGCGCGCAATGTGCGCCGCGAGGAGTTCGGCATCGAGAGGGTCAAGGACGTGATCGCGGCCCAGGGGCGCAGAAAATCATCACAGGTTGTCGCCGGGATGATGGAAGCACTGAACCGTTTTGTCCTCCACTGCCCCCAGCACGACGATATCACACTGATCGTCCTGGGGGTGTAAGTCCATTGTAGCGAAAGGATATAACAAACTGTCATGGAGAACGATCCTCGGGTATTGGAAAAAGAAGCGCACAGATTGTTGGCGGAGGAGAAGTATTACGACGCGTATCTCTCGTTCAGAAGGGCGGGAGATCTCTATAAGGAAAATAGCCGCCATAAAGAAGCGGCCCTGTGTCTGGCGTCGGCGGCCAGCTGCTGGGCCATTAAGTCCGGCGAGAAAATCTTTTACAATGCCTCAAGGGCTTTTGAGGACGCGGCCAGGGAATCCGAGATGGCCGGGGACCTGGAATACGCATCTCTGCTTTACAGGCAGGCGGCTATCAACTTCGAGCGCGATATGGAATTTCTTAATTTTTCAGAATGTTTTTATGCATCGAAGGAGTGTTTACGGAAGTTTCTGGCGCGCAGCCTTTTTGCTCCGCAGAAGATACATCCTATCGGCGCCGCAACGCTGGGAACGAAAGGGGCGGCCGGTTTTTTGAGGAGATTGTGGATGTGGTTTGCCTTGACGGTCTCATATGTGATGTGGGGACACGGCGAGCGGCCGGTGAGACCTTTGGGTTTCGGCGTGCTTTTGATTGTTTTGTCCAGTCTTGTCTATTGGCACGGGCCGTTGCTCAAGGGCGGTGTGCCGTTTCAGCCCACATTCTCCGATGCTTTTTATTTCAGCATGGTGACGTTTACGACCGTCGGTTACGGCGACATGACGGCCGTTGGATGGAGTCGCCTGATGGTGATTTTCGAGATATTCTGCAGCCTGGTTGTCGCGCCGCTCTTCATGATCGCATTGACCCGTAAATATTTGAGGGTGTAATTTTTTTAGGAGTTTTAAAAGGAGGCCTCCAATGGGGCGTGTTATCTATGCGACAGTTCTTTTTTTGATTTTTTCTCTGCCATTGCCGTTGGCGGCGCATGCGGCATCGAGCACAGCCTCTGCGGACCAGGAAAAACAGGAGCCGAAAAAGCCGTTGCCTAAGATCGACATCAAGAAGATCGCCATGGATGGGGAAGTAAAAGGCGTTGTGCCTTCCGGCAGCCCTTTACAGGTTTTCGTCGACATCAAGGCATCCGAGGATTTCGCCGGACCTTTTCGCGTCAATCTGGAACTAAAAAAGGGGCAGGAGAAACAAAAATTCACGGAAAGCATCGAAAAACTAAAACAGGGCCCCAATGCTTTCGCATGGGACTTGGCCGAAAAACCAGAGGATGGCGCTTATGCCGTGTCCGTCGAAGTCCTTAACGATGCATTGAAGCTGAAAGACAAGTCTTCGAAGATGTTCCGCGTCGGAGAAAAGAAGGCAGAGGTTTCAGGCCAGACCAAGGCCGAAGAAGGGGCTAAGGTGAAGCCGGCGTCTTCCTCGACGATGTCAGAGCCAGGGGCTGCAAAAACCGAGACGACGAAAACGAAGACAGTGGCATCCGGTACGGCAAAGAGCGGGACGACAAAATCTCAGACAACGGCACGTCAGGCAGAGCCATCGGCAACGGTGAAATCGCAGACATCGAAATCTCAAAGCACCAAAACCACAAAGACCACGAAGTCTTCGCAGGAGGACAAAGAGGAAGGAGCGGATGCAGGCGAGGGTAAGGGGGACGGCAAGGAAAACAAGAAAGAAGACGAAAACAAGCCCAGCGTGAGTTTTGGCGTGGTCGGAGACGACGAGGAGAACAAGCCGGTGGGCGATATCACGACCGGCGGTTCCAATGTCAAAGAGGTCAGTGTGTTCGGTATCAAATTTAAGGGGCAGTTTACGGAGGTTTCTGCCGGTGTATATACGGCGACCGGAACCATCCGGCCCGACTGGTCTTTCGACATTTCGCTGGGAGGCGCCGGCACCATCACGATCGATACCAAAGGGAAAAGGATCGACGGCGTCGGTTATATCGAGATCCCTATCTATGGAAAAGTGGCCCAGATTCAGAGCCTCATTGTCGAGGATAATCCGCTCCAGATCAAATTCAGAGGCGTCCTTGACCAGACCCTCAAGATCCCCGGCATCAGCACGGACGTCCAATTTTTGAAAGGCCTGGCAGAATTCGAGGTTTCCAAATCGAGAATAGCCCTCCAGGCGAACGGCGGCTTTGTCGTCAGTTTTTCCGTCAAAGGCGCAGGCGTGCTCGACTTCGATGTGGCGACCGGCGCAGCCGGTTTTTCGTCCGCCATACCTCCCAAAGGTTTTAACGTCACCGGCAAGATGACGGTCGAAGTTCCATTGCCCGGGCCGGTCCCGCCTGTCAAGGTGGATCTGGAAGGGACGGCGACATTGACGAAGGAGGGGCTCTCGGGTACCGGGAAGGCCGCTATTTTCAGCATTATTGATATTACCAAGGGTGATGTTGATATCCAGACAAAAGGCGTGATGAAATTCAAGACGCAGACCGGTATGTTCATCGGCAAGGTGATCGAGATGAACCTGTTGGGGCAGCAGATGGCGCTGGATATCCCGTCGGTAAGATTGACGTCCGAGCTCTCCCAGGACCTGTCCATCCTTAACGGTATGCTGAAGATACCCGGCACCGTCAAAGGCAATCTGACGATCGACGGTAAGCAGAAGATCATTTCTGTCGAGGGCAAGGCGGGTTTTTCCATTGCGCCCTTTGCGGGAGACGCCCTTGCCTTCGGCCTTAAGAATTTTCTCGTCAAAATAGAAAAATACGACTCTTCGAATCCCGAGGTGACCCTGCGCGGCGACCTCTACGCATCTTTGTGGACCTTTGCCGGTTTTGACGGGAAAGTGAAGAATTTTGTCCTCGACGGCCATGGAAATTTTATGCTGCCTCCGGGCCTCAAGCAGCTCCTTGATGTGGAAAAGATCAGTCTTCCCATCAAGATCGACATGAAATCTGGCCAGGTTTTGGGCCGACTTGGCCGGCCAGGCGCCGGCTTGGCCATCAAACATTTTCCTCTGGAAGGCCCCGAGGTCCTTGTGAAGAACGACGGGGTGCACCTCAAGGGCAAGATTGGCGTCGCCAACGTCATCAGCATTCCCCTGGGGGACCTCGTCTTTACCCAGAATGAGTCCGTTACATCCTTAAGCGGAGATGCCGGCATCGGCCCATTTACCCTTGCCGAGGGCCAGTTTACGCTACCGGCCGATAATAACGCCGGTATTGGTTTCAGCGGACAGATGGGGATCCCGGGTCTTGCCAAGCAGAGGTTAAACGGGACGATCTATCGTGACGGGAAACTTGAGCTTTCCAGCTTGAGCAAACTTGGTTTTATCAACGTCAATTCCATGGGCAAACTGGCTGTTTCCAAAGCTGGACTGCATGCGGATACGGCCAGATTCAGCATCGGATTGGGCGGCGCCGCCGAATGCGCCTTGACCTTCAGCGGCCTGGATATCGTGCCTTCCAGGATTTCCGGGACAGCCACAGGTTCCTTTACCGGAGTCCTGGGGATTGGTACGTCGTTGAGAGGTACTTTTTCATTTGACGGCCAGACGGTCATTCTGGGCTACCCTGATGCTGTGACGTTCTGTGGTATCAGCGTCAGCGACGCGATATTGAATATCAGCCCCAAAGGCGTCACGGGATCCGGCAGGATCACGGCGGCCGGAAAAAGCACGACCGTGAGCATCACCATCGAGAACGGCATCATGAAATTAAAGGGCCCGGCCGGCGAATTGATCGCCGAAGGGGCGCGCGTGGCCGACCAGCTGGCGGACACAACCGTGCAGATCGCCTCCGACGAGAAGGAGGTTATTGCGGAAGATGCCGGCGACACGATGGAAAATCTTTCGCGCATGACCGAACCGTGGATCAAGGACATGATGGTTGTTGTTCGCGTCGCCAAAGGCGTCTACGATACGATCGAAAAGGTCGTTGTGGAGGATGTTTTTGCGCGCGTCAAGACCGTTTTGGACAATCTGAAGGACGCTGTTGAGGCCGCCGTTGCCGCGGCGAAAAAAGCCATCGATGCGGCTGTTGACGGCGTCTGCGACGGCATCATTGCGTTGATTGACAGCGTTAAGGGTATCTTCAGCGAGGTTGAATCTCTTCTGCCGGCCCAATATCTCGATGCCTACAGGACGGCGAAAAACAAGGTGATTGAGAAAGCAGAGATTTTGCGGGGAAAGGTCGTCTTGTTTAGAAACGATACCAAGGGTTCCTTGTATCGGCTGACGGAAGCCATTTCCGTGATTTATCAGCGCGCGATCGACACGGTGACGAACGAGGCCAACAAAGCCGCGTCGGCCATCAAGAAACAGGCGGAACCCGCCATCAAGGAGATCGACCAGCTTCTGACGGAAGTGGGACAGGAAGTCAGAGCGGCCAAAAATGCCGTCGGCGGCGAAGCCACGCAACATTATAACCTTGCCAAGCAAAAGGCCGATCTTGTGAAAGAAAAAGCCAATGGGTTTATCGATACCTATAAAAATAAAATCAAGGACCTTGTATCGCCGTATATCCAGGCGATCACGGATAGGTTGGCGCCTTATGCCGATCAAGCAGCGAAAAAGAGAGACGAGGTCATCGCGCAAGGCATCGAGGGGTTGTCGACGGCGAAAAAGACCCTGGACCCGTATATCCAGCCGTTTGAAGATGCGCTTGATGAGGTTAAAACTTTCCTGAGCCATGCCGGCGGGGCCGCATATCAGAAGTTTTTGGAAGGCATCGGCGCTGCAGGCGATGCCTTGAATAAAGGTTTGGGTGTCGCAGGCAAGGGCCTAGTCAAGGCCACAGACATACTAGGCGACGGCGTTGTCGCAGCGTCGGATGCGGCTGCCAAGGCATCTCAGACAGCGCATCAGGCGGCAGAAGCAGTTACCGGTGCGGCCTCGGATGCGGTCGGCACAGTCGCCAACGGCGCCTCTGTTGCTATTAATTATGTC
>CAZAYJ010000008.1:0-8473 GCA_964489335.1 uncultured Planctomycetia bacterium | reverse complement strand
GTTTCTAACAGTGTTCAGCAGCAGGCGAGCAGCACCATTAACAATGTTGTCAGCCATCTGCCTTCAGTGACTCCCTCAAGCTTTGCGACGGGGGCGCCTGTGAATTTATCCCAATTGCAGAGCGCTTCTTCGACCGTTTCTTCTCAGGTTTCCGGGATTATCGGCACCTTGAGCGGTTATGGGTCTTCGGCTTACGGCGCGGCATCTTCAGCCGCCAGCCAGGTGGGTTCGGCCATTTCCAGCGGCGCCTCCAGTGTCGCCAGCGGACTGTCATCCGGATGGAAATCTGCTTCCGGGAAAGTGGCCGGACTTTTGGGCATTGGCGGTAGCGAATCTTCGCCGCCTCCGCCGCCTCCCGACTATACGGCGCCGACAATTACCAATATTTCTGCTACTTCGACGACAAACAGCATTACGGTTACCTGGACGACGTCTTTTGCCGCAAGAACCTTTCTGTTGTATAAGACTCAACCGGACGTCAATCCGAACGGTGCGGGCGCCGGCACACTGCTGGCCTCTGTCCATGATGGAGATAATTATCCGGAAACGACCAGTCACAGCATTACCGTCAATGGATTAAATCCGGGAACGACGTATTACTACATTGTTTATTCCTACCGTATGGTTTCCGGCAATGCCAGCGATGTGGCCAAACAAGGCGTTTATTCGATAACCACGTTGCCGACGACGGCCATCATCGGCGGCAAGGTTAAAGATGCTCAGGGCAGCGCCGTTGCCGGGGCAAAGATATATGTGGATGGCGGGACGACGCCTGCAGCGACTTCTGGCGCCGGCGGCGATTATGCCGTCGAAGTCAATCCGGGAACGCACACCGTTACCGTCAGGAAGGATAATTACCTTGTTTCTTCGGCCACGTGTTCCGGTCTTGTGGCTGGCCAGATACAGCCGGTGGATTTCGCCTTGGCTGACGGACGTATTTTCATTTCAGGCGTAGTCCGGGATGTCTCTTCGAATACCGCGATTGCTTCGGCGACCGTCAATATTCTCGGCTTGCCGACGACGATATCTGTTCCGACGGATGCCAGCGGCGCATTTACGGTTGTCCTGGGTACGTCCGGCACTCCGCTGCAGGTCAGCCTCCAGGTGACAAAAACAGGTTTTGTGTCTTATGCGTCGGGTCCGATGACGCTGGCGCCGGGCGCCAAGGTGCAGAATATCGAGATCAAGCTGGCGCATGTGCCTCCCGCTGTCAGTTCGTACGGCGTCGATGTGGGATGGGTCACCGCAAATACAGCGACGGTCTTTTTTGACACGCAGGCGCCTTGTTCTTCTTTTGTGCAGTTTGGGCCGCAATCAAGCGCGAATTATCTTTATCAGACGCCGATACAATCAAACAAGAGTTCGTTTTCTTTTGAGTTGACCGGCTTGAATCCGGGCACGGCCTATAAGTTCAAAGTTGTGCTCCAGGATGGTTTCGGCAATACGGTCGTGGCCAACGAATCATTTTTCTACACATCGCAGCCCAGCATAACCCTCAATGCGGTGGTGGATCATATCACGGGCGATAATGCAAAACTGAATATCGATTCTACGCCGAGGATGTTGCAGCACCAGATTGTCCTGAGGGACGTGACGACAGACACCCAAATCTTGAATCAGAATGTAGGCGTCCTGACGTCGCCGGTCTCGCTGGACCTGTCGCACCTGGTGGACGGACACAGTTATAAGGTTGATTTGACCAGCTTGCTTCTGGCGAACGGCACGTCGGGCCAGGCGGTCAAGTCGGCGTCCAAAAGCATTACTTTTGCGACGCCCGCATTGAGCGATTTCGAAATCAAGAGTTTTGACGTTCAGCCGGATACTGTCAAGAGAGGTGTCACAGGCACCGTCAACATATCGGCCTCTGTAAGGGTCAACCATGCGGTCAGTAATGCCGTCCTGAAGGTTTATGCCGGCAGCCAGGAGATCTATTCGCAGAATCTGAATACCTTGTCTGCCGGAGACATGCAGCTGGCGTTGCCTTTGGCCGCCGGCAGCGTCCCGGGCGTTGATAACGTGGCTATCAAATTGAAATTATCGGCCGGTTCTCTTCAGGATTCCAGGACGAAGACGATCCGCATCGAAAGTCCGAAGACTTCAGGGGGTAATCCGCCGTCCAAAAAATCGGGCGCACATGCAACGGCTATTTGATCCGTTAAGGTAAAATTAAATAACATCAGAGGGAGGAGTGGCTATGCGAGGAGGCATGATTATTGTTGTTTCGGTGTGTGTTGCCGCCGGGGCTGTCATCGGCGGCTGTGGCAAGCGGGAGGGTGATGAACCTACCAAGTATGCCTCGCAGGAAGGATTGGCGAAATTGACGCAGCGGGCGCAGGAGAAAGCCGGCCGTAGCGGCCAGGATGCAAGCGGAGGCGCATTTTTGGCTTCCCGCGGTCTTTCGCCTAAGGATCCGACCGCCCAAGATCTTGATCGCGTCATCAGCCCGGTTTTAAAAAGTGTTTTCGGCGATGTCAAGCTTGTCTATGAATCGTCGGGGCCGGAGACAAGAAAAGACGGCGAAGTCATTGAGAACAGTTTGACATATGTCGCAAAGCGCCTCCTGAAGGCGCAGGACGGCGAAGCGCTGCATGCGGCGTTACGTGCCGCCCATTTCGGCACGAGCCCGCGGTTAGGGAGCAAGCCGACGATCATCCGGACCTTCGCGACCATGTCGCTGTTCAAGACGACACCCCGAAGGACTTATTCTTTGGTGTTCACTATTGACGCAAAAAAACAGCAGATTGTGGTACAATCGTATCAATTGGGTTCCAAGTATGATCGCCTGATGTAGGCCGCGTTTCTATAAAAGAAGGAGGAAAAATGACATCGAAGACCAAAGACCTTGGAAAGACCTCAACGGGGATCGAGGCGAATGTCGCCGCGTTGTTGAGCTATGTCCTGGGCTGGGTGACAGGGCTTATTTTCTTTCTTATCGAGAAGGATAATAAGTTTGTCAAGTTTCACGCCATGCAATCTATGGTCGTTTTCGGGGCGTTGTTCGTAGCCCAGATAGGGATCGGCATATTGTTGGGCGCGTTCATCATGATGCGGCTGGTTTTCTTTATCCCGCTTTTTTCTTTGTTGAACACGCTGATCATCCTTGTCGCCCTGATTTTGTGGGTCATCCTGATGATTAAGGCTTATCAGGGAGAGAAATTCAAACTGCCTCTCGCTGGCGATATTGCAGAGAAGTATGTCTGATCCGGTCTATCGAGGAGAAGAGATGAAAAAGTTTACGGCAGTCGCCCTTATTTCTTTATTTTTATTATCGGCGTCTCCTTCAGTGATGTTGGCGCAGGAGCCAGCGGATAACACGCAGGTTCCTGCTGGCGAAACCTCCCAGGCATCGTTTTTCGACAATGTCTCCGATTGGTATGCCACATTAGGGAAAACAGCCGAAGAGAAGGAGAAGATCCTGCAGGATCGCCGCGACAAGAGGGCGACGGATCAAGCGGCAAAAGCGTGTGAGGACGCCAAGGCAAAAGCCAAGTCCATCGCCCAGGATGCCAAGATGCAAGCGGCACAAGGGGTGGCTGCGGTCAAGGAAAAGGCCGCAACGCTCAAGGGAGAGGCCAGGGTGAAGGTTGAAGAGAAGGCCGCGGCCGCTAAGAGCCAGGCTGAGCAGAAGGTCGAGGAGTGTAAGATAAAATTAAAGACCGAGGTGGACTCTTCTCTCGATAAGGCAAAGGATATGCTGGCACGGTGGTGAGAGAGGCGGCACGCAGACATGAGGGAGTTTTTTTATCTCTCTGTTTAAAAGGCCATGATTGCCGGAATGATCATGGCTTTTTGTCTTAAAAGAGATCGGCCGGGAGGCGAGGTTCCGATGCGTCCGAAGCACAATATGCTGATGTGGGCTGGGATTGTGTTGATTCTCTCTGTGGGATTGATCCATGTGATCGACGCGCCGGACAGCTTTGAGGATGCGGCATACAAGGGATGGCTTTTTTACGCCAACGGCGCAGGGGCGCTTGTGGCGGCTTTCGGGATCCTGCGGTGCAAGCCCTGGGGTTGGAACCTTGGTTTTGTGATCGCGGCGTGTTCTCTCATCGGCTATGTCGTCAGCCGCACGCTCGGATTACCCCTGATCCCCGCCGAGCCCGATGCCTGGCTGGAACCACTGGGCGTCGCTTCACTGGCTGCGGAAAGTTTGTTTGTCTTGTTATTTATGATGAGGACAAGGAGTCTTTAAAAAATAAGCGTATGCCTAAGGACCCTATCTGCGGAATGGACGTCCGGGAAGATAAGGCCATCTCGTTGAGACGAGACGGCCTTGTTTTTTATTTCTGTAGCGAACATTGCCGGGAGAAATTCCTGAAGGCGTCCCGAGGACAAAAACCCGCTTTCACGGTCTCGCCGGACGGATATACCTGTCCCATGCATCCGGAAATCAAAAGCGACAGGCCCGCGGATTGTCCGAAATGCGGCATGACTCTGGAACCCTTGGTGTCTGCAGGGCTGGCCCGCGAAGAAGGCGGGGAGACGCGGTCGCTATCCGTGAAGCTCCGCATAGGGTTGGCGTGTGCCTTGCCTGTTATTATTTTGAGCATCGGAGAGATGGTTCCTGCCGAAGGCATATCTGTTCCTTATGCCGTTTCGTCCTGGGTCCAGTTTTTCTTCGCGACGCTGGTCGTTATCTGGGCCGGCGGTTTTCTTTTTGTCAGGGCCTGGCGGTCTTTGGTCCGTAAAAGCCCGAACATGTTCACCTTGATCGCCTTGGGCGTAGGGGCGGCTTACGGCTATAGCGCCGCGGCTGTCTTGTGGCCCCACATCTTGCCGCAAATATTAAAAAAGGCGGACCGTGTTGATCTTTATTTTGAGGCCGCCGTCGTCATTACGGTTTTGGTTATTCTTGGGCAGTTTTTGGAAGCCAGGGCTCGCAGTCGGACAGGCGCAGCCATCAGGGCGCTTTTGGATCTTGCGACAAAAAATACCCACCGTGTGCGTAATGGCGTCGAAGAGGATGTTCCGGCCGAGGCGGTCGGCAAGGGAGATATCTTAAGGGTACGGCCGGGAGAAAAGATTCCTTTTGACGGTGTCGTGGTGGAGGGATATAGCGCCGTGGATGAGTCCATGATTACCGGCGAGCCCCTGGCCGTCGAGAAAAAGACGGGCGACAGGGTCGTGGGGGCGACGGTCAACCAGACAGGGACATTTTTGATGCGGGCCGAGAAGATTGGCTCAGAGACTGTCCTGGCGCAGATCATCCGCATGGTCTCCGAGGCCCAAAGGAGCCGCGCGTCCATCCAGAAGATCGCCGACAGGATATCAGGATATTTTGTCCCGGTCGTCATAGGTGTTTCTCTGTTGACTTTTGTCCTGTGGTTTTTATGGGGACCGGAGCCAAAATTGGCCCACGCCCTTGTGAATGCCATCTCTGTTTTGATTGTCGCCTGTCCGTGTGCTCTGGGGTTGGCGACGCCGATGTCCGTCATGGTGGGTGTCGGGCGCGGCGCCCAGGCCGGCATCCTGATTAAGAACGCTGAAGCCATCGAGAAGGCCGAAAAGATTACTCATCTTTTGACGGACAAGACCGGGACGCTGACAGAGGGCAGGCCCCGCGTGATCACGGCCGTTGCGGCTCCCGGCGTGGACCGCAAGAGGTTTTTGACCCTGGTTGTCTCTCTTGAGAAGAACAGCGAGCATCCTCTGGCCCGTTCTATTGTTGATTTTGCCGCCGAGCAGGGTATCGAGCCACAGGACGTTGAGCGTTTTGAATCAGTGACGGGCGGCGGGATCAGGGGGTCCGTCGGCGGCGCCCGTGTCCTCGTCGGTAAGCAAAAATTCATCGAGGCGTCCGGCGTCAATATCCCGGCGGCCGCCGTCCGGCAGTCCCTTGAGCTGGAAGGCCGGGCCCAGACAGTCGTTTGGGCTTCGGCGGATGGTCAGTTGATCGGCATCCTCGGGATTGCGGACCCGGTCAAGGCGACAACGCCGGATGCCATACGGCAATTGCATCAAATGGGGCTTAAAGTCGTGATGCTGACCGGCGACAATCATAGGACGGCTGAAGTGATTGCCGCTCAACTGGGCCTCGACGGTTTTCAGGCGGAGCTCGAGCCCGGGGCTAAACAGGAGATCGTCAAAGAATGGAAAGCCAGGGGCGCTGTCGTGATGGTGGCTGGGGACGGTATCAACGATGCGCCCGCGCTGGCCGAGGCGGAAGTAGGGGTGGCCATGGGCACAGGAACAGATGTAGCCATCGAGAGCGCCGCCATC
This sequence comes from uncultured Planctomycetia bacterium, assembly GCA_964489335.1. GTDB lineage: Bacteria > Omnitrophota > Gorgyraeia > Velamenicoccales > Velamenicoccaceae > Velamenicoccus. The sequence continues at coordinate 2,254 of CAZAYJ010000008.1, read as the reverse complement.
ATCCTTGTCAAAGGAGACCTCAATGGCATCGTCAGGACCCTCCGCTTGAGCCGTGGCGTGATGAGGAATATCCGCCAGAACCTTTTTTTTGCTTTTGTGTATAATATGTTTGGCTTGCCTATTGCCGCAGGGGTTTTTTATCCGTTTTTCGGTCTGCTGTTGAGCCCCATGATTGCCGGCGCGGCCATGAGCTTCAGTTCGGTTTCCGTGGTTGGGAACGCTTTGAGGTTGCGTCGCTTAAAAATCTGATTCCCTTGTCAGAGTTTTCTTTCTGCCCGGGGCGGGCGAGGCCATTGGCAGGTTGGTCGCGAGCATAGGGGGATATCGCTCACGGGATTTCGCAAGGAAGTAGGTGTTTTATGCAAACCCTTAGTTTAAGAGATATGATAAATATTTTTCTTTTTCTTGTTTTATTTGCTATCGCCGGATGCGCCACGCCGAAGGTCTATGTGAATCCGCAGAAGACGTCCGAGGAGATCAGCGAAGACGAAACAGGCTGCCGCCGGGATGCTGACGCTTTCAATGACGCCAAAGAGTCCCTGAAAGAGAAAGAGTATGACCGGTGTATGCGCGCCAAGGGCTATAAGGCGGTGGCCGCAAGCAAGGCGGGCCGCGTCAAGGGATTCAAAAACAGCTGGGTTAATCCGGACGTTGACTTCAAAGGTTATGAGGCCATTATCATTGATCCTGTGGATGTCAGCGAGGTCAAGGTCAAAAACATGAACGTTCCGGGCACAAAGGTTACTGAAGCAGATATTGACCGCCTGGGGAATCAGATGTTCGACCGTTTCTCAAGGATGCTCAATGTTCTTATGCCTGTTGTTTCGGATGTGTCAGAGGCGCGGTCCAAAAAGACCCTGCGCATCCATTTGGTGTTGAAGGATATCGCTCAGACAAACATCGGTTTCAATGCGGCTCTTCAGGTCGTCAGCACTGTTTCGGGCGTTCCTATCCTCGTGGGCTCAAAGGGGTTGTTTTCCTTTGAAGGTGTCCTTACTGATTTTGCGTCCGGAGAAAAACTGATCACCGTTTCCGACGAGACCCGGTCTGGCAAGAATTCGTCCCTTGGCGGGATAGAGGGTTTCGAGAAGTGGCACTATGCTTACAATACTATGGATTACTGGGCGGATTGCCTGGCGCAGCTGATCGCAGCCAAGGCCGGTCTGAAGTATAAGTCCCAGCTCAAGTTTAAGTTGATTTGAGGAAAAACCTCGTTATAGGCAAAATGAAGGAGGATTAAGATGAAACGGGTGTTGTTGTGGTCTGTGTGCGGCATTATTTTTGTTGGAGCTCTGGGGCATATCCTGTTTTATGAGCATGCCAAGGACATCAAGCGCCAGGAGTTGCGGCAGGAGTTGATGGCGATCGCCGCCAAGTCCGCGCCGGCCATAGACGCCGCCGCCCTTATCCGGATCCCTCTGACGATGGACGGCGACAAGTCTCCGGAATACAAGGAGATATTCGATACGTTGTCGCAGATAAAAGAAGCCAATCCTATTGTCAAATACGCGTATATTTTGACCAGCACCCGTGAACCGGGGATTCTTCAGTTTATCGTGGATGCCGATCCTCTGCCGGCTATCGTCACCGCCAGGAGTCAGAGGTCTTTTCCGGGCGATACGTATGATGCGCGCAGCTACCCTGAAATGCTGAACGGTTTCCGGTGGCCGTCAGCCGACAGGAAAATTAATGAGGATGAGTGGGGGGTGACGCTTTCGGGCTATGCGCCGATCCACGACCCAAACGGCAAGGCCGTGGCGATCCTCTGCATCGATATGGATGCCAGCCGGCTGCGGGCCTATCGGGATGCCATTGAGCCCATCATTTCTCTTTTGTGGGGCCTGGTTGCAGCGACCATTCTTGTTGTCGCGATAGACCTCATGTTAAGGAGAAAGGCCTCTTCAGGGGGCTCACCGCAGAAGCCATGAGTTTTTCAGGGGCATAAGATTTTTCAAAACAAAGGGTTGTGAAATATTCTAAAATATATCTTGACATGTTAGGGAATTTTGATAGAATAATTCCCGTAGTGAACAAAGATTAGAAATCTCAGGACCGCAAGGGGAGGGATAACTAACCTTGCGGTTTTTTTGTAGTGTCATTGTTAGGCCCGTTAGAAGTGGAAGCGTCTAGCAGCTAACAGCGATGCAGATCTCTAATGGGTTGTTGCTATAATAAAACAGGAAAAGGAGGTAGCAGACAATGGCAAAAGGAGTTGTGAAGTGGTTCAGTAACCAGAAGGGTTACGGATTCATCA
>CAZAYJ010000007.1:14754-15316 GCA_964489335.1 uncultured Planctomycetia bacterium | reverse complement strand
CGTCTCCGCATTATTATTGGAGCGCATCCATGGATTTTGAGACTATCCGCAGCAAACTGGGGCCGTTTTATACGCTCAAGGGGGAATTGAAGAATATCTCCGTCGAGGAACGCAATGTTTCGGGCCGCATCCGTTCCCTGCGTCTCGAAGACGACAAGGGGGAGTCGGCCGTCGTTTCCGCAAAGGATTTCAGGCAGATGATGGGGCCCGACGTCGTGCGTTCGACCAACTTCACCATCGTGGTCAAAGGGGCGAAGGTGGTTTTCAGCGGCAAGGGGTGGGGGCACGGCGTCGGGCTGTGCCAGTGGGGCGCTTTCGGCATGTCGCGTAAAGGTTACGACTACAAAGAGATCCTGGCATTTTATTATCCTGGTTCCCGCGTCACCAAGATATATTGATGGTTCAGCATCAGGAACGCGAAACCCGGATTTTTTCAGGTATTATGCATCATCTTTCGGATTATGATTATGAGCTTCCTGTTGACCGGATTGCCCAGACACCGGCGGCCCAACGGGACGCATCGCGGCTGTTGGTGATGGAACGCGCCACCGGCCGGCTCAGG
>CAZAYJ010000007.1:10179-14744 GCA_964489335.1 uncultured Planctomycetia bacterium | reverse complement strand
TGGAATTGGCGGCCGGCGACCTTTTGGTTTTTACCGATACGCGGGTGCTTCCGGCGCGGCTCCTGGGACGGCGGGCCACGGGCGGTTGCGTCGAGATTCTTTTGTTGGGGCCGGCATCGAGACAACTCCGTCAGCCCGGCCGACTGACGTATCGGGCATTGATTAAACCCTTGGGTCGGCTCAAGGAAGGGGAGAAAATTTTTTTAGATAAGGGCCTGTTCTGTCGGCTCCTGGACCCGAAGAACAGGATTGTTGATTTCGGCGGCCGGTCGGCGGCATACGTGATGAAGAAGACAGGCATCCTGCCTCTGCCGCCTTATGTGCGACGGCCGCCACAAGAGGAAGACGAGACGAGATATCAGACGATTTTTGCGCGTCATCCGGGCGCGGTGGCCGCACCGACTGCCGGGTTGCATTTTACCCGCGGGGTTTTGAAGACATTGAAAGCCAAAGGCGTAGGGACGGCCTTTCTGACCCTTCATGTCGGATACGGCACTTTTTCTCCGGTCCGCTCCAGCGATATCCGCCGTCATGAGGTCCACGAGGAGGATTTTTGTATTCCGGCGGCGACGGTGAAAGCGATCCGGCGTATCAAGGAGACCCGCCGCGGACGTGTGATCGCCGTGGGAACGACGGTGGTGCGCGCCCTGGAAGACGCGGCCGCAGAGATCCTTCGGGAAGGCAGGGCTGTTGATATTCGGCGTTCGAGCCGTCTCTTCATCTACCCGTCCTACTCCTTTCGGGTGGTGAATGGGCTGATCACAAATTTTCACTTGCCGCGCACGTCGCTTCTGATGCTGGTCGCGGCATTCGGCGGGCTGGGGGCCGTCCGGGAGGCTTACCGTCACGCGATCGAGAGTTCCTACAGGTTTTACAGTTATGGTGATGCTATGTTGATCATCTAAAAGAGTTTCAACGCCGCGCCCCAACGCGTTAACACTGGAGAGTTATGAATAAAAAAATCATGCCTTGGCTGTTGATCCTTTCGGCCGTCGCCGCCGGTCTTTATCTGCGGATATATCCGTCATTTTTGCCTTTTTTCGACAAGAAGGCGGTCCAGGATGTCGAGAGCGAAGAGGCGCAGACGGTGGTCCGCAATCTCGCCGATCTTTATCCTCAAATGGATGTCATGACCCGCGAGTTGATGGCCCGCAAGCTCCTCGCAGAGAGATTAAAGACTGATCGCGCGACGTTGCGCCAGAAAGCCGCGCAACGGGCCCAGGAGATGAAGGGGCGCTACCGCGACGAGAATGGCCATCCTTATCTCTACGGGATCGACTCCTATTATTGGGTGCGTCTGTTGAAGAACCTTATGAACCGGGGGCAGATCGGTGACCGCGACGCCGGCGGCGTGCCGTATGACGATCACGTCGGTCAACCTATCGATCCGGCGATCAGGAAAAGCGTCCATCTTTGGCTTGGGCTCGCCTTTTATAAGACATGGTCTTTGTTTGATCCCCGCGTTCCCCTTGAGCGCACGCTTTTCTACGTGCCGCTCTTTTTTTCCTGCGTCATCGGTGTTGTTACCTTTTTCGTGGCGCGCAAACTGGGCGCCAACGACCTGGGGGCCTTTATCGCGTCTTTTGCCGTCAACGTGTCGCCGTTTCTGCTCGTGCGCGTCGCCTCCGAATGGTTCGATACGGACATCTATAACGTTCTCTTTCCGCTGTTGATCTTTGGTACCTTTCTTTACGCCGGTGCCGGCAGGCGCACGGTTTTGCGCCGCGTGGTCTTGTGTGCCCTGGCAGGTTTTTTCACCGCCTGCTATGCGTCCACATGGAAAGGGTGGTGGTTTGTTTTCGACATCATGCTGTTTTCGGGGATCCTTTTCCTCATCAACCTTAAGCAGAGCCAGAAAGAAGAGGCGCTGGCGCCGGATATCTTGGGACATTACGGCGCGTGCCTGGCACTTTTTTTCTGTTTCGGATCCATCTTTGTCATGTTTTTCAGCGGTTTTGCCGCCTGGGCGGATTGCTTGATCGAACCGCTGCGTCTGACATCCATCCTGAAGGTGACGGAAAACGCCATGTGGCCGAATGTTTTTTTGACCGTCGCCGAACTGGGGCATGCCAGCGCCGTGGATGTCATCCGCGGCCTCGGCGGACAGGTCGTGTTTTTCAGCGGCCTTATCGTCCTTTTGTATGTTTCTCTTTTTGAGCACGCGCTGCGCAGTCCGCGTTACGGGTTTGGTCTTCTTTGTCTGGTTTTCTGGATCGTCGCGACATTTTATGCGGCCATAGAGGCCTTCCGGTTCACGCTTCTTTTGGTCGTTCCCGTCGGACTGGCCTTCGGACTGGCTGTGACCAAGGTCTATGAGTATCTGTCCGGCGTCTTCTCGAAATATCTGACGGCATCGCAGGCAGTCCTGGCGCGCGGCGTCTTCGTGGCCATTATCGCGCTCTATCCCGTCATCAATATCGCCGACCTTTACATGAGACTTTCGACGCTTCCTTTCTCGATGGATGACCAGTGGTACGGCGTCCTGACGAAGATCAATAAAGAGACGCCTGCGGATGCCGTCGTTGATTCTTGGTGGGATTACGGCCATTGGTTTACAGGGGTGGCTGACAGGCGCGTCCTTTTTGACGGCATGACCCAGAACACCCCTTACGCTTATTGGGTGGCCTCGGCGCTTCTTTCGGACAATCCGCGGGAATTTATAGGCATCCTGCGCATGATCAATGTCGCCGACAACAAGGCCGTCGACGAGCTGACACAGGCGGACCGGATGGAATTGCCTGCCGCGATTTCTTTGGTACGGCGTTGTCTTATGGCCACGCCGCCGGAGGCCAGGAAATATCTTGAAGAGGTCCTGCCGACGGCGCGTGTCCAAAGGGTCATGGATCTTTTGTTTCCCTCAAAAGTCCCGCCGGTATATTTCGTCGTCTCCTACGATATGCCCGCCAAGATATCGCCGATCTCCTATATCGGAAATTGGGATTTTTCGAGGGTCGACCTCTGGTTCAAACACCAGCGTCTCTCCCAGGATGAATTCCTGACCTATGCCCAAAAGCATTATCGATTGACGCCTCAAGAGGCGCAGTCCCGTTATGCGGAGATCTTTTTTATCGACAAGAAGGCGTCGCGGACGTGGTTTTCGCATTTTCTCGATTATTATTCGGCGATCGGTTCGGCCCGCCAGGACGGTCCCATGCTGTATTTTGACAACGGGCTGAATGTCAATACCGAAAACTGGCACGTTTTTGTGCAAGACCGGGATCCTGCCGGCCGCGGCGTTCCTCAGAGTCTTTTCTACATGGACAAAGGAACATTCAGGGAGGTCCCCCAGGAAAAGCCCGACTTGGCTTACAGTGCGATCATTTTCAAGGAGAAGGGGGAATATAAGAGTCTTTTGTGCGATACGGCGCTGGCCAAGAGCATGCTTGTGCGCATGTATTTTTTCGGAGGGGAGGGATTGGGCTTCCTGAAGCTTTTTGATAAATCCGTCAACGAAAAAGGCAGCGCGATCTATGTGTATGAGATAGTCTGGCCGGCAGACCAAGGGGCCGCAGCGGAGGCGCCGCCCAAGCCTAAAAAAGGCCCGAGACGATAACGTTATGCCTATGCATTTTTCCGTTACGCATACCGATAAAGAGACGCAAGCCCGCGCCGGCGTCCTGCAGTTAGAGCGGGGCACGATCGAGACGCCCGTGTTTATGCCTGTGGGCACTCAGGCGACGGTGAAATCCCTGTCGCCGCGGGAACTGGATGAGGCGGGCGCCCAGATCATGCTGAGCAACGCGTATCATTTGTATCTGCGTCCCGGCACAGAGATCATCCGGGAGGCCGGAGGCCTGCACACATTCATGAATTGGCCGAAGCTCATTCTGACGGACAGCGGCGGCTACCAGGTTTTCAGTCTTTCGCTTTTGCGCAAAGTCAAAGACGAGGGTGTGGAGTTTCAATCGCATCTCGATGGCTCGCGTCATTTTTTGACCCCTGAGTCTGTGGTTGATATCCAGAATGAGCTTGGGTCGGACATCATGATGCCCCTGGATGAGTGCGTGCATTATCCGGCTTCATTTGACCTGGCCCAGAAGGCCGTAGACAGGACAACGCTCTGGGCTGGGCGTTCCAAAAAAGAGTGGGCCAAGACCCAGCGGGGAGTGCTCTTCGGCATCGTTCAGGGATCAACCTACCCTGAGTTACGAAAAAAGTCCGCAGAAGAGATTAAAAGCCTTGGGTTTCAAGGATATGCGATAGGCGGAATAAGTGTTGGCGAACCCCAGGATTTAATGTATAATATGATCTCTTTTGCGGTCCGGGAATTGCCCCTGGAAGCCCCCAGGTATGTGATGGGGGTGGGTCTGCCGGAGGATATCCTGGAGGCCGTGTCTTTGGGCGCGGATATGTTCGATTGCGTTGTGCCTACGCGTTACGGCCGTAATGGTTCGGCGTTCACGAGTTTGGGCAAGATCACGGTCCGCAACGGGGCTTACAGCCGCGACCGGACGCCTCTGGATCCGCACTGTGATTGTTACTGCTGCAGAAATTTTACCAGGAGCTATCTTAGGCACCTGTTCAATACCGGCGAGATTCTTGGATTGAGGCTGGTTTCGTATCAT
>CAZAYJ010000007.1:0-10169 GCA_964489335.1 uncultured Planctomycetia bacterium | reverse complement strand
CTGCTGAAGGTGCGTGCGTCGCTCCGCGCGGGCCGCTTTGCGTCCTTCAAGAAGGAATTTCTGTCTCGGTATAGACAAAAAGAAGGCTAAAAGGATTGATCAGCCCCTGTTGTTCGCCTGTTGCTTCACTTCTGCGAACGAACCAAAAGGAGAGCAAGACATAGGGGTGGTCCAGACGGTGATTTATGTTCGTTCGCCCTTAGCCTTTGGCCGGGCGGTTCACTATGCATATAGACGTATTGACCATTTTTCCGTCGATGTTTGGGCCCATCCTGGGGGAGTCCATTATCAAGCGCGCCGTCAACGGCGGGAAAGTGAAGATCTGTGTGCATGATATCCGCGACTACACCACGGACAAGCATCGCAAGGTCGATGACAGACCCTATGGCGGTGGTTCCGGCATGGTCATGGCCCCGCAGCCCATCTTTTCCTGTTGCGACGAGATCGTCAGGAAAATAAAGGTTGCAAAAAGCAAAAGAAGTCTTATACTTCTTTCACCGAGAGGCCGGTGTTTTACCCAGCGGTTGGCCGCGCGCCTGTCGAAAAAGAAGCATCTGGTTCTTATCTGCGGCCACTACGAAGGCGTGGATGAGAGGGTGGGCCGTTATCTGGCCGATGAGGAGATTTCTATCGGTGATTATGTGTTGACGGGCGGCGAGTTGCCCGCTATGGTGGTGATTGACGCTGTCGTGCGCCTGCTGCCTGGTGTCTTGGGCAATGCTTCCTCGGCGCACAACGAAAGCTTTCAGGAACAGTCGCTGGAATATCCTCAGTACACGCGGCCGTCCGTGTTTCTCGGCAAGAAGGTTCCCGCAGTGCTTTTGTCCGGGGACCACAAGGCGATCGAGGCGTGGCGGAAGAAAGAGGCGCTGAAGATCACCAAGAAGAGAAGGCCGGATTTGTTGGGGAGGTAAAGCGTTAATTTTGTAGAAAAAGGTGCCTCGTTATAGGCAAAATCAAGGAGTCATTATGGACAAGATCAAACTCGTTGAGAACCTGTTCGTTAAGAAAGAGAACCTTCCGGTTTTTTCCGTCGGCGACACGGTGAAAGTTCTGGTCAAGATCCCCGAAGGGGACAAGTTCAGGATTCATCCTTTTGAAGGGACTGTGATCGAGACCCGGGGAGAGGGGATGGCCGCAAGTTTCACCGTCCGCAAGGTGTCCTATGGCGAGGGCGTAGAGAGGACGTTTCCTCTGCATACGTCCACGATCGAGGGCATCGAGCTAGTCAAAAAGGGAAAGGTCAAGAGGGCGAGACTTTACTATCTGCGCGGTCGCATCGGCAAGGCGACGAAGATCGAGGAAAAGAAGGCCGATGCCGCATAAACGCCGATTGGGTCCGGCGGGATGTTCTTGTGCTGTATCACGAGCGTCGTGCGAAAAAGGATGGTTATTCCGTCATTGTAGGCGTGGATGAGGCGGGGCGGGGGCCTTTGGCCGGCCCCGTTGTCGTCGGGGCCGTGGTCCTCAAGACGTACGCCTTTTCGGCCCGCATCGACGATTCCAAGAAATTGACGGCGCGCCAAAGAGACGAGGCGTTTGCCGAGATCATCGAAAAATCGTCCTATGCCGTCGGTATCATGAATGAAGGCGTTATCGACAGCATCAATATTGCCGCCGCCACCCATCTGGCTGTGGACGAAGCCGTCGCGAGGCTCATGAAGCGATTCCGGACTCCGCCTCGCCCGAAGTCGGTCATTTTACTCCTGGACGGGAGGTTGCGTTCCCACCTGCCTTATCGCGCCAAAGAGATCGTCGGCGGCGACGGACTGTCTTTGTCCATCGCCGCGGCTTCCATCGTGGCCAAGGTTGTCCGCGACAGGATCATGGGGATCTACGACCGCATCTATCCGCAGTATGGTTTTTCCCGTCACAAGGGTTACGGGACCGCCGAACATCTGGACCGCATGGGTATCTGCGGGCTTTCTCCTCTTCACAGACGTACATTTTGCCATCGCATTTTTCTTTCGTCGTGAGCGATAAGCTGACATTGGGACAGTGGGGCGAACAGGAAGCGGTCCGGTTATTGCGGAAAGCGGGCTACCGGATTCTGGAGCGCAACGTCCGCACGCCAGCCGGCGAGATTGACATTGTCGCCCGCCAGGGCGGGGTTCTGGTGTTTGTCGAAGTGCGCACGCGCCGGGGCGCCGACGGCATCTGTCGGGCCCTTGAGTCCGTGAACACAAAGAAACAGGGGCGCCTGGATCGTCTGGCCCTATGGTATTTGAAGGAGAGACATTTATCCGGATGCCGCGCCAGGTTCGACGTCGTTGCCGTCTGTCGGGATGCGCAAGGGCAAGGGGTTTCGGCGACGCTGATCCGTGATGCTTTTCAAAGCGCAAGAGGCCTGTAGAGATGACCGTCAAGATCAAACCCATATCCCGCGTTGCGCGTTCGTTAGGGATCCGCGAAAAGGAATTGGAGACCAATGGACGCTATAAGGCCAAGATCGACCTTTCGATCCTGGAGAGGTTGCGCAAGACAGATGCGCGCTATATCCTTGTGACGGCGATCACCCCGACGCCCCTGGGGGAAGGCAAGACCGTCACCACGATCGGTCTGTCGATGGCCCTTAACCGTCTCGGCGTCAAGTCGGCCTGTTGTCTGCGGCAGTCGTCTCTGGGGCCGCTTTTCGGATCCAAAGGGATGGCCACCGGCGGCGGCGCGTCCCGCGTCGTGCCCGAGGAGGAGATCAATCTTCATTTTACGGGCGATATGCACGCGGTGGCCGAGGCGAACAATTTTCTGGCAGCCTTTCTTGAGAATTCGGTTTTTCACGGCAATCCCCTGGATATCGACGTGGCCAGCATCACCTGGAAGCGCTGTCTGGATACGAGCGACCGGTCGCTGAGGAACATCCGTTACACGTTGAAGGCCGGCGCCGAGACGCATGAAATGGCGGCTGGTTTTGAGGTTACCGCCGCCTCTGAGATTATGTCGATTCTGGCCTTGAGCCGTGACAGGGCGGACCTGCGCTCAAGGCTCGGCGAGATCGTTCTGGCGCGCACGCGCCAGGGCGCGCCCGTACGCAGCCGCGACATCAAGGCGGATGGCATGATGGCGGCGATCTTGAATGACGCTATCAAGCCGAATCTCGTGCAGACATCCGAGGGCACGCCTTGTTTTATCCATACCGGGCCCTTTGCTAACGTGTCCATCGGCACCAGCTCTATCCTTGCTGACAGGATGGCCTTGGGACTCTGTGATTACGTCGTGACCGAAAGCGGATTCGGCGTGGATTGCGGGGCGGAGAAATTCTTTGACATCAAGTGCCGCGCCAGCGGACTCAAGCCCCATGCCTGCGTTTTGGTCTGTTCGTTGCGCGGCCTCAAGGCCCAGAGCCGCAAGATCACGATTACACCGGGAGAGAAGATGCCGTCCGGCCTTTTCGCCGAGGACGCAGAGGCGCTGGAGCAGGGTTTAGAAAACCTCAGGAAACATATCCAGAATCTCAAATTGTTCGGTATCCCTGTTGTCGTCTGCATCAATGTTTTTCCACAGGATACCCCGCGGGAGCTGGATAGGGTGCGCGTCCGTTCCCTGGAGTTCGGCGCCCAGGATTCTCAGGAGAGTCGTCTTTGGGGAGAGGGATCGCACGGAGGCATGGAGCTGGCTAAAAGCGTCCTGCGTCAGACACAACAGCCGTCGAGCGGATTTAAGTTTCTTTACGACGCGGGTCTTTCCTTGCAGGAGAAGATCGAGACGATCGCCAGGAATATTTACGGCGCGGGCTCAGTGGAGTATGCGCCGTCCGCCAGGGCAGCTCTGGATTTCTGCACCCGCGAAGGATTCGGACGTTTGCCGGTATGTATCGCCAAGACGCAGTTCTCCTTGTCGCACGACGAGTTGCTCAAAGGCGCCCCAGCTGGTTTTGTCTTTCCGGTCAAAGACGTCCGTCTGGCCGCGGGCGCCGGTTTTGTTCTGGCGCACGCGTCCTGGATGCAGACGATGCCGGGTCTGCCGCGCCAGCCGCGCGGCGAGTCGGTCGACATTGACGCCGAAGGGCACATTAAAGGATTATCATAGGAGGCCCAGTACGATGCGTTATACACAAGCAGCCTTGTCGAGATATGTGGCGGATCTATCCAAAAAAATGCCGGCGCCCGGCGGCGGGTCTGTTGCGGCGCTCATGCTGGCCTGTGCTGCCGGCCTTGTGGCCATGGTTTCTGTCTATACCGTAGGCAAGGAGCGTTACAGGGCCTTCGGACCGCGCGCGCGCCGGATCTTGACAAGGAGCCTGGCAATCCAAAGGGAGGCCCTGCATCTGCTTGATGCGGATGTAGCGGCCTATCAAAGTAAGGATGAGACGCGGTCTATCTCTGTGCCGGCGCAAGTATGCCGGCTTTCAGCCGAGACGGTCCGCCTGGCGCGCGAGGTCAGCCGCAAAGGGAACCGGAGTCTGCGATCCGATGCGGATCTTGCCGTGTCTCTGGCGCGGCTGTCGGTGGCCGCAGGCCGGTCGTATGTACGCGTCAACGTTCTTCATTTGAAAAACAGCTCGAGATATGCGAAACTGTTGAGCGAGCTTAAGCGTTTGCCGTAGAAGATATGCAAACACTCCGCCAGAGGACATCGTTCTCTGACTGTGGGGGAATACAAGAGAGGCGCACATGGCAGTTCTGATGGAAGGCAGAGTTGTGGCCGAGCGTTTGCGAGGTCTTTTAAAAGATGAGATCGCATCGTTGTCGGCCCGGCATAAAAGGCGGCCTGAATTGCGGTGCGTCGTGGTCGGCGAGAATGCCGCCGCCAGCGTCTATCTCAAATCTCAGGCCAGGGTAGCGCAGGAGCTCGGTATCGGTCATGCCGTTGTCACTTTATCCGAGGATATCCGGACGGAAGATTTAATCAGCGAGATCGCCGGCCTCAATAATGATCCTTCAGTCAGCGGTATCCTGCTTCAGTGTCCGTTGCCTTCAGGGATCAATTTGGAAGAGGCGGTGTCTTTTATTCTGCCGGCCAAGGACGCTGAAGGGATTCATCCTGCGAACCTCGGCCGCCTTGTTTTCGGCGCAGGGCGTGTTGCGCCGTGCACGGCGCAGGCCTGCATGGAGCTTTTGCGTCATTACGAAGTCAAGCTTTACGGCCAGGAGGCGGTCGTGGTGGGGCATTCGTCGATCGTCGGCAGGCCTTTGGGTCTTATGTTGCTCAAGGAATTTGCCACGACGACAGTCTGCCATATTGCGACAGCAGAAGCCCACAAGCTCGAAGACCACGTCAGGCGCGCCCAGGTCCTCATCGCAGCCGTCGGTAGGCCGCGGGTGATCAAAGGGGAATGGATCGCGCCGGGTGCCGTCGTCATTGACGTCGGCATCAACAAATGCGGCGAAAGCCTTGTGGGGGATGTGGAGTTTGAGGCCGCACGCCAAAAGGCGTCGTTTATCACACCTGTGCCCGGCGGGGTTGGGCCCCTGACGGTCATGCTGCTGATGAGAAACGTCTGCGAGCTTTTTAAGGCATCTTTAACATTGCAATCATAAATGCGGCCGGGAAGGGCCGCGGTTCCCGAGGCAATGACATTCAAAGAGAAACTCTCTGCGTCTCGATTTGTGGTGACTTCCGAAGTCGGCCCGCCGAAAGGTATTTCCCTTGAAAAAATACTGAAGGAGATCGCCCCTCTGCATGGGCGGGTGGATGCGATTAATGTGACGGATCTACAGAGCTCCGTCATGCGCATGAGTTCTCTGGCGGCGTCCATCCAGATCCAGGGCGCAGGTTTTGAGCCTGTCCTGCAGATGACCTGCCGCGACAGGAATCGACTGGCGCTGCAGTCGGACATTTTGTCGGCGGCGTCTTTCGGGATTGTGAACATCCTGGCTTTGACAGGGGATCACCCGGCCCTGGGCGATCATCCTCAGGCCAAGCCCGTCTTTGATATCGACGCCGTCACCCTGATCGGAATCCTGCGGACGCTGGAACGGGGCAGTGATATGAACGGGAATTCTCTTTTCGGCGCGCCGCCGAAATTCTGCGTGGGCGCAGCGGTCAACCCCGGTGCCGACCCTCTGGAGCCGGAGCTCATCAAGATGGAAAAAAAGATCGCGGCCGGCGCGGAATTTTTCCAGACGCAGGCGATCTTCGATGTTGGTGTCTTTGAGACGTTCCTGGCCAGGACGCGTCATCTCAAGACAAAGATCATCGCCGGTATCATGTTGCTCAAGAGCGAGCGCATGGCGCGTTATATGAACGATAACATCCCTGGCGTCGTCGTTCCGGAGGCCGTGATCGCCGAAATGGAAGGCGCGACGGATAAAAAGCAAAAGTGTCTGGAGATCGCCGTCCGCCTTTTCAAGGCGACAGAGCCCATGTGCGCCGGCGTCCATATCATGCCTATCGGTTGGTACGGCATGGTGCCGAAGCTTTTGGATGCGGTCGGGCGATGAGCGGCAAGATCGGAAAGTCCATAATGTTGAATAGGGTTAAATGTCATGTCTAAAAAAATAGTCATTATCGGCAATTCTGCGGCGGCTGTGGGCGCGGCTGAAGGCATCCGTGAACACGATAAGTCGGCCGGCATCACCATGGTTTCCGAAGAATCGTTTCACGCCTACGAACGTCCGAAAATATTGGGAATTCTCGACGGCCGTCTGAAAGAACGGCAATTGGTCTGGCGTAGCCCTGATTTTTACAAGAACCACGGCATCACGCTGCTTTTGGAGACGAAGGTGGAGGGTGTCAGCACGCACAGAAAGCGCCTGGCCCTGAAAGGGCGCGACCCTCTGGAATTTGACGAGCTCATTATCGCCTCGGGCCGCAAAGAGATTTTGCCGGCGATCAAAGGGATCCAGAAGGAGGGGGTTGTAGCGGTCAACGGCCTGGCGGATGTCAAGTCTATCCAAGAGAACCTGCCGATCGCCCATACGGTCCTGATCGTCGGTCAAGGTCCCGTGGCGCAGGAATTGGCGCGTTTGATCGCCGCCAAAAAAACGGAAGTGAAATTTTTCGGGGCGTTGGAGCAACCTCTTGAAGGTGTCCAGGAAATCCAGGATAATCCAATCATCGAGATTCTCGGCGAGGCCGATGTCCGCGCCGTCAGGCTTGCAAACCACAAGGTGGTGGGAGCGACGCTGGTGATCTTTAGCGGCGCCGCCAGCCCCCATACGGATTTTCTTAAAGATACGGATATCCAAATAGACGGAGGGATTGTCGTGGATGAGGCGATGCGCACTAATCTTCCTTTTGTGCGGGCTGCGGGGGACGTCTGTAGCCGGAGCGCGTGCGGTTGGGAAGCGGCTTATGCGTCGGGCCGTAAATGCGGAGAGTGTGTATGCCGGAGTTAAAAACCATTGTTGCCGGAACATCGGCAAAAATTATTGACGGGGCCGGGGCGGCTTTGGAGAAGGCCTTGATTGCCAAAGGGGGTTCTGCCTCTCTGGGGTTCGAAGGCACGGCTTTTTTTCTTCCTTTGAATTTTGCTCTCACGGGTCTGGAGGTCACGACCATAGGTGATGCCTCTCAGGTTATTGAGAACTGCCGCCGTCTCTTGGAGGGCAAGCCCATAGCAAACGGCCTGTCTTTTTCCTGTCTTGACGGGCTGCTTGACCACGGCCTGGCCGCGCTCCTGGCAGAGGAGCTTTTATGCGCTTTGACGCACGAGCCCAAAGGAGGATATCTGGGGTTTGTTCCCGACACGGTCCTGCGTTCTCTGGGCGTCCAGCTTGTCGACGGCCGCATCGCCGGTATCGCCGTCATCCTGGGGTGCGCCAAAGACGACGCCTCTGCCGTCAAGATCGTCCGCGGCTTCCAGGAGAAGAACATCGTCTCGCTTCTTGTCGGTAACGCGGGATCGCGCAATATCCGGGACCAGTTGATGGATGCTGGCGTCGAGCTGGGATTGGATAACTATATTGTTCCTCTGGGGCCGGATGAATTGTCCAGCGCCTATGCCGTGAATTTTGCCGTGCGTGCAGCCTTGACATTTGGCGGCTGCAAAGGGGGACAGTGGAAACAAGTGCTGGAATATACCCAGAACCGTGTGCCTGCCTTTGTTGTTGTCTTGGGCACGCTTGACGAGGTGATCGTGACGACAGGCGCCGGCGTCCTCGGCCTCGGTTTCCCCATCATCACGGATGCCGATGCCGCCGAGGTGGGGAAGATCCCGACGACGAAATACGAGGCCTTGGTCGTTGAAAAGGATATGGACAGACTTGTGTCCCGTTGTATCGAGACGCGGGGCATCAAAATTCAGGTGACGCATCTGCCTATCCCGGTGCTTTACAGTCCGGCATTTGAGGGCGAACGCGTGCGCAAAGAAAGCCTGAAAATAGAATTCGGCTCGAAGTATTCCCCTGCGTTCGAATATCTGGCCTACAAGCCCATGGATGAAGTTGTCGACGGCCGCGTGGAGGTCGTGGGCCCGGATATCGACGTAGCGAAGGGCAATGCCATGCCGTTGGGTATCTGGGTCGATGTCGCCGCGCGCCACGCCAATAAGGATTTTGAGCCGATCTTGGAAAGACAGATCCATAAATATTTTAATGAGGCGCAGGGGATTATGCACATGGGCCAGAGGGATATGATCTGGGTTCGCATTTCCCGCGAGGCCTTTGATAAGGGATTCCGCCTGAAACATCTCGGCACGATCATCCATGCCATGCTGCACAAGGAGTTTGGCGCTATCGTTGACAAGGTTCAGGTGCGTCTGATGACGAAACAGGAGGATGTCGAGGCGGCGCTTAAGACGGCTGCCGGCGTCTATGAGGCGCGGGATGAACGCCTGCGCGGCATGACCGATGAAAGCGCCGATACCTTTTACAGTTGCGCCCTTTGTCAGTCATTTGCGCCCAATCACATCTGCATCATTACTCCCGAACGCCTGGGATTGTGCGGCGCCTATTCCTGGCTTGACGCCAAGGCCGCCTACGAGATCCAGCCGACGGGCGGCAACCAGCCGATCGTCAAAGGGGCATGTCTTGAGCCTCATCTCGGTCAGTGGCGCAATATCAACGATTTCATTTTTGAAAAGTCCAACGGGACTATTTCTGAGGTCAGCATGTACTCGCTTTTGGTCTCGCCGCAGTCAAGTTGCGGTTGTTTCGAGTGCATCGTCGCCTTGGTTCCGGAGGCGAACGGCGTCATGGTTGTCAATAGAGACTACGCAGGGATGACGCCTCTCGGCATGACGTTTACCCAGATGGCCGGTTCTGTGGGCGGCGGGGTCCAGACGCCGGGATTCATCGGCGTTGGCAAGCTTTACATCACCAGCAGAAAGTTCATTTCCGCCGAAGGCGGATTGCCGCGCCTTGTCTGGATGCCGCGGGACCTCAAGGAGGCGCTCAGGAATCGTCTCTTGGAACGGTGCCGGCAGATCGGTCGGCCGGATTTCATCGATAAGATTGCGGACGAGACAAATGCCGAGACGATCGATGATCTCCTGGAGTTCTTGAAGGCCAAGGCGCATCCGGCGCTGGATATGCCGCCGCTGTTATAAAACAAACGGTCGCCAGACAACAGTCTTTTAAGATTTTCCTTGCTTTTTTTAAATAAATGTATTATTCTAACTTTAACAATATCCTCCGGATGAGAAAAAACACGCCTCTTTTCTTAATCGTCCTTTGCTTCCTGTCTGTCTTTTCTTTTGTTTCTCTTTCTTTTGGCGGAGAAGAATGGACTGTATCTTCTGAAACCAAGAAGATGGCCGCGGACTATCGCGACAAGGGGCTGCGCTATCAGAAGGCCGGCGATCTGGATACGGCGATGGTCTATTTCCAGAAATCCGTTGAGCTGGATCCGAACCTTGCCGTCGCCTATAACGATATGGGCGTCATCTATGAGGCCAAGGGTTGGTATGACCGGGCCAAGCAGGCTTACGGCCGCGCCATTGAGGTTGATGCGTCACTCCCCAGCCCTTATTATAATCTGGGCAGCATTTATGAGAAGGAAGGGGATTTCGACAAGGCGATCTATTATTATAAACAGCGGGTCCTCATCGGCGACTGGAATGACGAGTGGACGATGAAGGCGCGCCAGTCTTTGAGGGGCCTGGGGGTCAACGATCCTGAGTTAAAACGGAACTTTTTGGATGAGCAGATGGCCCGCTTGGAGGCGAGCGAAGGCATCACGGGCGAGCCGAAAGGCAACGATCTGGATCCCAAGAGGCGCAAGCGCGATGCGCGCCTGCATTTGATGCGGGGAAAACAGCTTTATTCCATGGGGATGTTTACCGAGGCCTT
>CAZAYJ010000006.1:0-15367 GCA_964489335.1 uncultured Planctomycetia bacterium | reverse complement strand
CCCGCCGTCGGCAATGACCTCGCCGGTAATCGCCATGAGAGTCCCGTCTTTCTTGACCCCCGATTTCAGCTTATAAATCATCGGGTGCTTGCGCCGCGTGCAGGAAAAAACCTCCTGCCTCGTGCACATCATCTTGACCGGCAGGCCTCCGCACTTTTTGGACAAAAGGCAGGCGCAAAAATCCATAGGGAACATCTCGAGCTTGCCGCCGAAGCCGCCGCCGACGTTCAGTTTGATGACGCGGATATCCGCCTCCTGCATCCTGAGCGTTTTGGCCATGGCCTCCCGTATCTTGAAAGGCGCCTGCGTCGATGACCACAGCGTGATCCTGTTGGTGGATACTTCGTACTGCCCGATGGACACATGGGGTTCCAGCGCCGCATGCGCCGCGCTCGGCAAAACGAATACGTCCTCATGCACGTAATCCGATTCCTTAAGGGCACGGTCCGGGTCGCCGAAGCAAACCGGCAGCATGACGCCGATATTATTCCTGGCCGCATGGATCTGGGGTGCCCCCGGTTTCATCGCCTCGAGAGGATCAAACACCGCAGGCAACACTTCATACTCAACTTCAATCAAAGACAAAGCCCGCTCAGCCGTCGCTTCATCGACGGCTGCGACAGCCGCAACTTCATCGCCGATATAGCGGACTTTCTCGAATTCCAGGGGGTATTGATCGACAGTATAGGGAAAGAAATATTCGTTGGAGCCGAATTTGATCTTCGGCGTGTCGTCAGCCGTCACAACCGCCCGCACGCCAGGGAGTTTTTCGGCCTTCGAGGTGTCAATCTTGACGATCCTGGCATGCGCATGGGGACTGCGCAGCATTTTACCCGCAAGCATGCCGGGGAATTTGAGGTCAAAGACATACACCGCCTCTCCCGTCACCTTTTGACGGGCATCGATGCGAGGCACGCTTTTTCCTACGGGGCTCGTCGTCTTCATGAGGTCTTCTTCATCTTTCGGGCCGCGGACAAAACGGCGTTAACAATACGCACATATCCCGTGCAGCGGCAGAGATTGCCATCCAAGGCATGGACGATCTCTTCTTTTGTCGGCGAAGAACAACCGTCTAAGAGGGACTTAGCCGCCAGGATCATGCCCGGCGTACAGAACCCGCACTGGACAGCCCCCTCGTCGATAAACGCCTGCTGGATGGGATGCAGATCTTTTTGCGCCAACCCCTCGATGGTCGTGATCTTGCGGCCCTCGGCCTCGACGGTCAACATCAGGCAGGACAAGACGTTTTTTCCGTCCGCAAGCACCGTGCAGACGCCGCAATCGCCCTCCAGACAACTGTATTTCGTACCCAAAAATCCCAGACGATCGCGCAATGTCTCGATCAACAGCTCGCTGTCAGGCACGTCCAGGCAGAACGATTTTCCGTTAATATCCAAGGTTACGGTTTTCATGCTCTTTTGAATTTGTCAATCAACGATTCCACATCAGCACAGAGGCAATGCAGACGGTAATCATCCAGCTTGCTCTGCTTCAGATCGCGGCGAAGAACGTCCGCCGCCTCATCAGCCTTCCACTCTCCGATTTCTCTCGCTTCAAAATAAGACGCCACGCCCGCCAGGCGCACAGGCCGCGAAAACGCCGTATTGACGATGCACCGGACGTCTTGAACCGCACCTGCCTGCCGCCGCGCCGCAAAGGCCATCGCGACAAGAGGCAAATCTACTTTCATCGTCTGCGTATGACGAAAATAAATCCCGTCCAGCCCGCTCTTCGGCACAAGGATGGCCATTACGATGCCTTTCGCCTGTGGGCCTGTCAAAGAAAGAAAATCCTCGATGCTTAGTGTCTTTCTGGCCTCGATCCCCGCCCAGGCGACCTTGGCGCCAAGCGCCATGAGAACGGCGGGCAGGTCGACCCAGAAGAAACGGCTTGCCACATTGCCGCCGATCGTCGCCATATGGCGTAAAGGCGTGGTCGCGACACAAGCTGCGGCATCGGCCAAAGACGCGAAATGCTCCCGGACGACGGGAGACGATGCAATCTCGGCCAGCGTCGTCATGCTGCCAATCGTTACTTCCTTGGTCGCATCCTTTATTCCACACAGCGGCGCGATCTTTCTTAAACCGATAACATCCGTCGGAAACGCAGCGGTCTTTTTAAGGGTATTCAACACAAATGTCCCGCCGCCCAAAACAAGGGGTTTCCTGGACTTGCGCAAAAGCGCCAGAGCCTCAGCAACAGAAACAGGTGCATGATAATGAAAATCCTTTAATATTGGCATATCTATGACCTCATTCCTCTGCCTTATAAAAGGCAAAAGAATTATATCAGAAATCGCCCTTCATGAGAACGAGATTGAAACCGTCAGGCGTGCCCTTCGCCCCTGACCATCGCCAGCGCATGAGGCAGGAGCCCGACAACGGCTTCAAGAGACTCAACCGCGCCTTTAGGACTCCCCGGAAGATTGATGATAAGCGTGCGGCCCCGCAAGCCGCAGACCCCGCGCGACAGAAGGGCCCGCGGGGTCTTTGCAGCACCCTTGGCGCGCATCCATTCGCTCAACCCCGGTGCCTCCTTGTCAAGGATGGACCGTGTGGCCTCCGGCGTCACGTCCCGTGGACCGAAACCGGTCCCTCCCGTCGTCACAATGATCTCGGCCTTGGCGGCGTCGGCATAACCTTTGAGCAAACCGGCGATCTTCGATACATCATCCGACACGATATCACAAACAACGATGTTCGCTCCGAGCGACTCCAGAAGTCTTTTAACGGCGGGGCCGCTGGCATCCTGTCTGGAACCGCCGGCGCATGAATCGCTGACCGTCACAACAACAGCCATGCATCCTTTCAAGGGTATTTCCCCGGCCTTTTTACGCCTTCGATGCCCCATCATTCCGCCTTGATCCTTTCCACCATAGAACTGACTTGTTTTTGGAGATAACGCTTATTACGTTCCGGCAAGAGATTGGAGAGCTTTTCCTGAAATTCATTTTTGAGCCACAGGATGCGCGGGCTTTCGATATAAGAAGAAATCTTAAAAGGAAAAGAAACGGACGGCTGATCGTGTTTGATATACGCCAGGATCCTCTTAAACTGCTTCGATTCGTTAAGCAGGCGCGTGGAGATAACAACGGACAGATATCCGTCCATCGTATCATACGTCGTGATATTGCCCTCCAGGAAGGCCGAGACATCGTCCGAGCCAAGAGACACTTTGGAAGAATAATCTCCCCGACCGCCGCTGAAAAAGACCGACAAGTCCTTGAAAGCGATCTTTTTTAACGAAGGGACGCCGAGGAAATCGGCAACGGCATTCATCAAGGAATTCTGCTCGATCACGCCGTTTGTCACAAAAAGCTGGCCCTTGACCATGTCTTTAAGTTCTGTATCGAATTTCAGGTCGCCGTCGAGGCGGCCGAGAATGAGCGACGTTTCCTGCGGCGTCTCCCGGGCAAAGGCCTCAAGGTCGACGCCGCGGACGTGTCCTTCGGCGTTGGCGCCGAATGTCCCCGGCGCCGAATAAACAAAAAAACGACCTTCCAGCACCCCTCCGTAACAGGCGGCCTTGAAGGGCTCCAGTGCAAAGCCGCCCTTCTCTTTCCTGCCGGCGACGGAAATATTCTCCAGGATAAATGTGCGATGGAAAACATCTTTGACGCTGCCATCCTTTCCGGAAGTGACGTCAAAAGAAATCTGCAAGTCGTCGCAAGACAAAGACAGGTCGCGCTCGATCGCCGCTTCCAACCCTTTAAAGGAGAAGGCCGTACAATGAGTCAGATCTTTGGACATGTAACGCCAGGAACCGCTCGCCTCCCCCTTCAGACGGCGAGCTTCCGTCCAGTCCGCATCGACATGGACGACGAAATCAGGGGGAATCCGCCCTTCGGCGACAGAATTCAAGTTCAAAAGCACATGAGGCCGGCGGCTGGCTGTATCGACGGAAAAATCAACCCGAAAAGGAAGCTGGTTAAGAAAAAGGTCTATGCCGGAAGAAACAAGCTTGTTTTTTTCATAGACGATCGAACCATTCACCTTGCGCACGGACAGGCCGCCGAAAATTTCCAGTTCGGCATTGTTGATCTTCAGCGTCGCCGTAGCCTCGGGCCGTCCGACAAGGCCGGCGAGGCGAAGCGTAAATTCCGCCAGACCGCGTGTCTGCATGTCCTTGCCGTTGATGACCGGCAAGTCATCCAGGATCACGTGAGGCATGCTAAGCGTCATATCGATGGCAGCCTCCTCCGACCCTGCCCCGGTTATCTTGCCCGACCCCAGGCAATGGACAACGGTATTGTTGATTTCCAGACGCTGGATCTCCCACGTGTCGTCTTTGACCTGCACATCCAGGAGATAATCAAAGGGGTCGGCAATGCCGCCGCCGGCACTCAAGACCGCAGGATCCATCCTCTGTAGAAAATCAACGGACACAAGCGTCAATTCCCCTTTGGACACATAAAGGCCGCCTTGAAGACTGGATAGATATCCCTTGACGGCAATGACCCCTCCGTCGGCGAGGATAAGCCGCGGACAATCGAAATACGCCGTAGAGAAGAAACCGACATTCTTGTTCATGCGGCCACAGATACGGCCCAGATTGTCCGCGTTCGCAAATATCCGCGGCAGATCGATGCGGCTTTCTCCGAACGCAATATTTTTAATCTCGACTTTGCCGCGCAAAACAGCGGAGATATCGAAACCGATACCCAAACGCTTGATGCGCCATAGCGTACCCAACCGGTCCTCGCAGCGAAAATCACGGACGGTAGCGCCCGAAAAAAGATTAAAGGTTGAGCGGCCATAAGTGAGGGTCAGCCCTTCGGCATCGAACATCGGCTTCAGAGCCGAAAGCTGTGCGCAGAGAACCACGGTCAGCACGGTGCTCGCCAGGACCCAGAAAAGAAAGAGTCCGACGACGACATAAATCAGGGGCCGCGCTTTATGGCGAAAGTTCAAGGAAGCTTTTATCATCGCGGAAAACCTTGATCTTGTCGACATAGTCATAGACAAGATAGGAGTGATTAAAGATGGACTTGTAGGAACGGGGGATCTTCTTATCGTAAAAGATCAAAAAGAGCGGCTGGGAAAAGAGCTCTTTGCGGATCTCTTTGATCAGGGCCGCTTGCTCTTCGCTCAAGCGCTCATCTTTCTTGATCTCGGTGATGATCTTGTAGATGATGAGCTTGGCAAAAACGACGCCTTTGTCTTTCGGATAGCGGCCGACGTAGTCCGAAAGGGTCTTGACGGCATTAAACGTATCCTCGTTATCGAAATAATATTCGCCGAGGGCAAAAGCGGCCGCAGGCGCGTAGGGAGATCCCGGATCGTCCTTGACGATCGCCTTCAGGTGCATGAAAGCAAAATATGTCTGTCCGTCCCGAAAGGCTTGGATAGCCGCCCGATACCTGTCCCCTGTCTCCGATATCGTCGCACACCCTCCTACAAGCAGGGCGAGACAGCACCATAACCAAAAAATTCTTCTTCTCATAGGACACCTCTTGATTCCCGCCTATAGCCAACGGTTCAGGCCAATTCCGCCTCGATCCTGGAGATGCGGCCGTCGCGCACCTGGCCCGCAAACGGTGCCTGGACGACATGGCCCTCTGTCTCAAAAACGGCTTTCTCGCCCTCGTAGAGACGAACCCGGACCACGCGCACGCCGTTCTTGCCGAACGTGTTTTTTTTCTTCGGATTCAGATAGGTCACGATGGTCCGGCCGAGGAAGAGAAACGTATAGGCCGAGGCGGGCGTCACCACATGACGCTCCCTGCCGTCGATATCACGACAGACATCCTGCCGCGCTTTTGCCGTGAACAAATCCCTGGCCAGCGCTGGCTCCAGCCGGAAAGCAAGCGCACCGGCGGCATCCAGGAAAAACGGCCTCTGCCCCACGGACAACATAAGCCACATCTGAATAAACTCGGCCGTTGAGCCGCTCAAGCGTGCCACAAAACCCTGGCCGTGGACGGACGGGTCGACGTGGGCGCTGGAGGCGATAAAGGACGAATTCTCCAAGATGCTGCGGCCGTAGACCGCGGCCTTCTGAAAACAAACCAACGCCTGCCAGGCGTTCTCATAAAACTCTTCCACGAGGCCGTTCTTCAACAGTTCAAGAAGATATTTATATTCCATATGGAGCCAGACAGACTCGTTCTCAAGCCACCCCGGCGCAAAAGCCCTGGCGCGACCGATCTCATAACTTTCCTTCTGCAGAGATGCATTCACCTTATACATCCCGAGCTTCTTGTCCCATAAAGGGCTTTTTTTGACGGTCTTGTGGATCTCTGCGCTCCTGGCGTGTTCCGTACGCAAGGCATGCACGAAACCTTCCAAGAACAGGGGCAAGCGTTTCTGCTGAAAATCACGCACGACCATACGGTGCCGTCCCGCGGCATCCGTATGGCTCTCATGATACGCGGGTGAATAGGAGAAATATGTCATCACCTGACCCGTAGCCTTGTCGCATCCCTTGGCGATACCGGCGTTGATCTTCCTCAACGCCAGATCAAAAAAGGCTTTCAATGCGCCGACGGTCACGGTTCTCGGGGCATCGCCGCTGACGCCGCGTCTCACCCGGGCGCGATAGGCTTCCTTAGCTGTATGCGACTCGTCCCAATATTCTTCGTCAGAAAGCGGACTTTCGAGAAAACCGCGGATCTGCTCCATAAAATCGCAGACTTCGGGCACGAGGAGAACGGCCTGATCGTCGGAAATGCGCAGCTCCTCAAAGACCTTCTTGAGGAAAAGGATCAGACGCTTGATCTCGAACGTCTCGGAAAGCGACGACCCCAAAAGTCCCGGCAGGCCGTTCAGAGCGTCATACCAGTTCGGCTTATCCGCTTCCATCTCGACGCCAACCCCGTAAGGATCCAAGGTCGCCAGCTTGTTGGCGAGGAGACAGACGAGCTTGTCAATCAGCGTGGTCTTCAGGACATCGCCGTCGCCGTTTTGCGTGCGGACTTTATTCTTGTGATCGTGGCGCTTCTGGATGAGCTGATTCTTTTCTTCGTCGACATAAACGGCATGATACTGCCGCACACCGCCGTGCTGGACGCAATAACGTTCCGAACGGGGCTTGACCCATGCAGGAGAATCGAAATAGGTAAAGGTCCTGTCTTCAAAAAGAAGCCATTTCATACGCTCCGGGTAGAGCGCGTAAAAACCCTCCAGAAGATCCGTATTGTACGTCCAGTGGTCCGACCAATAGCCTTCGCCGAACACGGCCTCTTCGCACGAAGACGCCAGAGAAAGGATGCGACGGATAAGCTCCTCCCTGGAACATGACGGCTGGATCTTGTTTTCGCTTAGGTATCCAAAGACTTCGCCCGGACTAAAAGGCCTGCTCAGGATATGCGCCAGCTTTTTGGCGTCTTTTTCGTTAAAACAATCTGCCAGCCCCCCGGCCACAAAATCATCGGGATGAACGGTATATCTCCTGCCTTTGTAAATCAGGGGATTATAGCCGTCAAGCTGGATGAGATTCATGAAATCACGGACATTCTGGTCGCCGACATCGGGATTGAAGAAAGCGTCGCATCGTCTGTTCTGGTTGACGTCCCGATAATTGCCCTCCCCCTCACTGAAATACGTCGCCGTCACCACAAACCTGTTGTAATCGCGCTCCAGGTCTCCGTGCTTGCGCGAAAACACATACACCGTTTTTTTCTTGCCGTCCAAACCGAGCGTGACCGGCAGACCGCCGCGCAGGACATTGTCGAGATATGTCTGGCGCGCATACCGGTCGTAGACCGGCTTGCCGCTGACGGTAAAGATCCTGTCGGTGATGTCCTCGACGAGCCTGCGGTTCTCCTGGCGTTTGGCGTGGATGAAAGAGGCGTCGATTTTTTCCAGGCCGTACTTTTTGATGTCGCCGGCGTCGAAAATGTGCCCAAGCAAAGACATATGCGAAGAGGACTGCGCTTTCTTCAGGCGCCAGCGCAGGAAAGAAAAAGCGCAGGCCATCTTGTTGGTCGCCGCCTGCCGGGCCGGATACGCAAATGCCGCAGA
Source organism: uncultured Planctomycetia bacterium (assembly GCA_964489335.1). Lineage (GTDB taxonomy): Bacteria > Omnitrophota > Gorgyraeia > Velamenicoccales > Velamenicoccaceae > Velamenicoccus. Next base: position 7,406 of record CAZAYJ010000006.1, on the reverse strand, counting down.
CTCCTCGAATTTTAACGGACGAATAAGATCCGTCTCCTGGCCGAAGACCGCTTGAGGGTCTGCAATCACCTTGTTGGAACGACAGGTCTTGCCTTCTTCAAAACCCATGTAAAAATGCGCACCCTTCACAAAAGCCACCTGCGCGGTGTCCCGCGGGTCTGTCGAAAGCTTGTATAAGGGGATACCGCCGTCGATATTCTCGACCGTCATCCATGCCTCGATGGTCCGGCTCATTTCCTTCAAAAAGAAATTGTTGACGCCGTAAGGCACGCAAGCAGCCAGTCCGTCCAGAATGGTAAAATCCTGGGGCTGCGACGACAGATTGGTGACTGTCAAGCAACGCACCAAAGCCGCATAAGGCACGGCGGGGAGACAGAAATAAAGGACCTGTGTTTTGAGACCGAGGGTGACGTTGACTTCCGTCAGTTCAAGCTCATAAGGCCTGATGGTAAGACTGTTGGAAACATCCCGGGACGCCGCGGCGGCATAAGCCGGGGAAAACGGCTCATAAAAAATCTGCTTTTTGCCACGGCGCACCTTGATAAACGTGCGGAACCCCTGTGTCGGCGTCAACTGATATGCCTTGTTGGCCGGCAGGTATTCCATCATGGCCTCGTCCTTGGTGCGGATACCGGCAGAGGCGATGCATTGGCCGCGATTGACGTAAAAAACCCACAGGGGGATGCCGTAAAGGCCGGCGATCCCCGGGAAAAAACTCGACCATGCCTTGGCGCGGTTGTAATCCTCGATGACAAAATCACCCGTCTTCTGAAAATGATAAGCTACAGACACTGTCTTGAGCTCCTTGTTATAAGATGATCCGGCTACTCGACTATTTCCAAAAATACCTTCACGACCCGGGCATCAAACTGAGTATCCATGCCTTCTTTGAGGATTTTGATCGCCTCGTCCTTAGAAATGGCCTTATGGTAGGGACGGTCAGAAGTCAATGCTTCATAGACATCGACAACGGCAATGATGCGTGCGCCAAGAGGGATCTCTTCCCCTTTGAGCCCCCTCGGGTATCCTTTGCCGTCAAAGTGTTCATGATGGCACAGGATATAAGGAACGATGTCTTTAAGGAAACCGGCGACAGAGATGATGTCGGCACCGATCACCGGATGCTTCTTGACGATTTCGTATTCTTCGGGCGTCAGTTTCCCCGGCTTGAGCAAGATAGCGTCTGAAATACCCAGTTTGCCGATATCGTGCAGCATGGCGGCGCGGCGGACATTGTCCACCTCCTGCTCGTTCATGCCCATCCGCTGGGCGATCTTCTCGGCGTACTCGACCATGCGGTCGCAGTGCTCTTTTGTCCGCCGATCCCGCAGCTCGATGCTCTTGGCCAGAGAATAGATCGCCTCCAGGATGCTGCGTTCGCTGCGAACGGCGTAAAACGAAAGGCGCTGCTTGACGGAATCGATAAAACGCTTGCGGTCCTCTTCCGGCATCTTGTCGAGGTTGTGCTCGGCTACACCGATCTCATGGCCATACAAGGCTACGCCGTCGCCGCCGCGCTCCTTGACGCGATAAATGCACTCCTCGCCGGCGTCAATCAACTCTTCGACAGAAAACAAGGGGTCTTCGGGGTAGCTGACAACGCCCATACTGCATTTGAGCTTGATGACGTTTGTGACGTCGCCGAAGCTGCGCGTCCTGAACAATTCAAGGATCTTGTTGGTGACCGCCAGGCCGTCGATGCGGTTGGTATCCGGCAGGATGACAGCAAACTCTTCGCCGCCCCAGCGGGAGACGACGTCGTTGGTACGCAGCTCCGCCTTCAGGAACCTGGCGACCTGCTTCAAGACGCGGTCGCCAAACTGGTGGCCATAGATATCGTTGATAGACTTGAAATAATCCAGGTCCATCATGACGATCGTCAAGGGCTGCAATGTCCTTTTGGCGCGCTCGAACTCCGAGGCCAAGCGCTCGCGGAAATAACGGAAATTATATATCTCGGTCAGCGGGTCTTTCAAGGCCAGGCTTTCGAGCTTGTCTTTAATCTCATTGAGCCGGCTCTCCGTCTCGACGCGATCGGAGATATCGACGTCCATGCAATAGATCTCGATGACCTTATCGTTATGCATGATCGGGAACATCGAAGAATAAACCGTAATCTCTTTGTTATTCCTCGTGCGGGCCTTCCATTCCCTCGGCGGCGACGGCCGGCCCGTCTGCTTTATCGTCTCAAAAATCTCCCGAAACTCCATACGGTCCGATTCCCTTAAAATGAAGTCCTCGCCCTTCTTGCCCAGGATCTCATGCTTGGGGTAACCGTAGAGAAGTTCGGAAGCATGGTTCCACTCCAGGACTTTCCCGTCGAGAGAAAACCCCTGAATCGCGATGTTCGGCGTATTTTGAATCACCGCCTCGAAACGCAGATAGGCCGAGCTCATCTCCTCTTCCATCCATTTGCGTTCGCTGACATCCATGGCGATATATTCATAATAGCGGGGTTCACCCCTTTCGTTCTTGACGACCTTCGCCGACAAAACAACCCAGACGCCCTTGCCGTTTTTCTTTTTAAGCTGAATCTCCTTAATCAGCGTGCCGCGATGCATCAGAAGCTCGCAGAATTCGTTATAGCTGTCTTTCGACATATGAATGTCGACAGGTTTGAGGGCGAAAAGCTCCTTCTCGGTAAAATCAAGTATCTTCAAAAATCCATCATTCGCCTCCAAAAATGCCCCCTGTTCTCCCGGTGTCTGACGGCAGAAACCAACATCCAGATTCGTGATGGCGGCGGCCAGATCTTCTTTCTCTCGATAGAGGGCCCGGCGCATGCGCAAGAGATATATAAAAAAGAAAACGAGGGCAAAACCGAAGACAAACTGGAGAACGGCAACATAGGGAACGATCTCAGCGTGGATATTCCAGACAAAAGTCCAGACGAGCTGGCGGTCCTGCCTGTAATATGGCAGAAAGAAAAAGCTCAGAAAAACGACAACCACCAATAGGGCCACGAGGACCCTTTTGAAGACGTAGATGGCGTTTTTCTTGTTGATTCTTAATGGCATCGCTTTACCCCGTCAGAGAGAGGTCATGTCTCGGCAACCGTCCTCAATCTCAACTCCCCGCAACAGTATCACTATTTCAAACCACATCCCGTTATTGAAAAGCGAGGAACATCTCTAACGGGGTTTATAACAGGTAGTCCTTCTTGATCCTCTGAAGACTACGAAAAATATTGGACTTGACGCCGGGTGCCGTCTTTTGCACGTCGGCGATGATCTTCTTGACGACGGCCCGCTGCGTCCGGCCGGCATGAGGACACAGGCACCCGCAGACCGGAAACTCCATCAGGCGCGCGAACCGGCTGATCTCGCGTTCTTCGACATAGGCGAGCGGCCGGATGATGTGGAGCTTACCCTTGAACATCTCCTGCTTGGGCGCCATGGCGCTGATCTCGCCCTCGAACAAAAGATTCATCAGGATCGTCTCGACGATATCGTCCTTATGATGGCCGAGCGCGATCTTGTTGCATCCGTTTTTTTCGGCCTCTTCAAAAAGCACGCGGCGCCGGTTCCATGAGCACCAGAAACATGTCAAAGGTTCGCGCGCCTCATCGCGCGCCACCGCCCTGCGGCGCATTTCAAAAGGATAACCGTGCTTCTCCAGATATCGCCGGAACGCTTCCAGATTGGACCCGGTAAACCCCAAATCGACGTGCAATGCCAGAACATCGTAATGAATCGGGACAAACGCCTTCCTGTCCCAAAGGATCTTCAAAAGCGTCAGGCTGTCCTTGCCGCCGGAAACGCCCACCAAAATCTTATCGCCATCCTCGATCATGCCGTAATCGGCAATCGCCCGGCCGACCTTTTTAGAGATGGCTTTCTGACGTTCCCTTGCCCGGTTGGCGTCTGTTTTTCTCAAAGCGGCCACGACATAAAGCTTCACGGTTCTATGACCATTACATATTTTCTTCCTAAAGTTCCGTGAAGCGGAACCCCGCGCCGAAAATCAGCCGTCTGCGGACAGCCGTCCGCAACATTCTGATGCGCGGGTAAAAACCTATAACAAGTTGTTGGCTTTCAATTCTTTTTCCAGGAGCTCCACGGCTTCCTTGAGATGCGGGAAAAGCTTGACATTGAGCGAGATTCCCTTGGCTGTCGGCACCTTCTCCTGGCCGCCCTGATTAAGCGCCCAGATGCGCAGATCGATCAGGTCATTGCCCTGGTATTGCGTGATGCCGATGCGGATCTCCTGGAACTTGTTCTTCTCAAAAGTCTTGACGACCTTTTCCATCTCTCCTGCCTTTCTACAACAGCCCGTCCGCTTTCTGAAAAAATCCTCCGAAGGCCCTACTTAGTCGTCCACTCTCCGCCAGAAGACTGGATGGGTGTACCTGACGGCGCATCCGCCTGGATCCTCTTGGCAAAGACGGCGGCCGTCTCATCTACGCTGGCGTTATTTTTTCCCGCGACATAAGCATAGATAATGGAGCGATCCCTGTTTTCCTGTTCCACAAGACCGACCGCGCTATTATCGGCGACGGCGCGATGGACAAGCTCCACCTGTCCACGCATGTTCTCGCCGATAACGCCCCTGGCTTCCCAAGATACCAATTCGCTGCGGCGCTCCTTGCGGCGCTCGATGGCCGCGCGGACATTCTCGGGATAATCCGCTTCTTCCTGGGCCCACGCCTCCCTGACACCCAAAAAGAAAAGACTCACCTGCTCGGCCCCCTTGGCCTTGGGTTCAGACGAAATCATATCTTCAATATTCGCAACATCTTGAGCCACATGTTGATAGATATCCACGCGCATCTTGACATCCACCTGGATGGGCTTCTTCGTATCGATGCTTACGCGCGCGCAACCCAACAAAACAAAAAAAGCCAGCCCGATCTGAAAGACAGGCCTTACCGGATTCATCTTCAGAAAATTCATCTTTCCTTCCTCTCTCCGTGCCAGAACAATTCCAGGTCGCGGCGACCCGCTTTTCCCTGCAGGATTACGTCCATCCTTATGTCCTGACCCAAGTTGCGTAATTCAATCTTCCCTATATCATAATAGTAATTTTTCAAATTTTCAATCACAATATTTTGGTCCTGCCTGCCCCCTGGGCCCTGCCCCACCAGGGAAGACGGATCCTTGATCAAAAACGACCCTCCGGAAACAGAATCCAGTTCGCCGCGCAACATCTGCAGCTTATTTCCCTGCATGATCAAAACGGTCTGACCGGTGAATATCCCGCTCGTCTCCATGCCCTTACTGCCTCCCAATAGAGACATAACATCTTCTAAATGAATATCCTTCAGATACAGAACAACAGAAGACGTCTCCGGCGCCAATACACGGCGGCTCATCGCTATAAAACCGGACCCATGCACATAACCTCCCAGGACGACGGCGCGTATGTTATTTACAAGAATCTTCTTCTTGTCTGCTAACATTAAGATACTAACGTCTTTGACCTCTTTTTGACCGTTTGAACACTTCGTCAATTCCGCTTGGATGCGCAGATACGGCCAGGAATGGTACTGTTCGGCCCGAAGATGAAAACCGTGGACCGTCCACGCACCCCATTGAATGAATTCCGCGCGCAGGTCCGCCCCTTTGATTCCCAACAAAGGGTCAACAAAGAAACCAAGCGGGGACACACGGACCGCGATCCCTGAACCCCTGATCTCCAGACGCGGACGGCCCGGCTTGGCTTTCTGAATGACGGAGAAATCTTTCAGAACAATAGACCCGGGTCCTACGGTCACTTTTCGGACAGCAAAGGCCGCATCGGGAACGAGCCGGCGCATGTAAAGCAAAAGACCGCCTGTAACCAGGCGGTCTTTGAAGTAGAACAGCGCGAAAAAAACAACAATGAGAAACGAAACACCGACGATAAGGGGCGTGTTTAATCTTTTATGGGCAGGCACCATTTATCCATTTTGTTGGAACGAAGCAGGATCAACAAGATAAAGAATCTCCAGGTCGTCCATAATATCATCGTCGTAAGACGTTATGCCGCCAACATCTATGCCCTCGTCTATCAACCAGGCCGCATCGCTGACCAGCGTCTCTTCCTGCGCCGCCGGATGAAAAACCCCCAAGCGCATCGTCAAGGCGAACATAATGATCAAAACGGGAACAGCGACGAGCGCCGGACGCCACAGAGGCGCAATCCAGACAGAACGCCGGCCGGTACGGGACAAATGGCCGCATTCACGCTCAAAAATCTTCCTTTGGAGATCGGCGTCAAATCTCTTCCAGAAATCGTCGGACATCTGCGCCTCGCGATGCAGGCCGGCGGCCTGGAGCCCCCGACGGAGTTCTTCCAGGCGGCTGCGGCAGGCTGGACAACGCTCCAGATGCGCCTGCAAGCGCCCAGCCTCACGCTCCGAAAGCCCGCCTTCAGCAAAATCAAGCAGTTTTCGTCTGATAAAAAAACACGTAACCATAAAACCCTCTTTTGTTACGAACGCCCGCGCATATACGGTTCCATAATCTTGCCGATACGGCGGACAGCCCGGAAAATATGCACCTTGGCGGTCGGCGTCCCACACCCCAGGACGCGCGCAACTTCTTCGGTCTTCAACCCCTGAAAATAACGCAGGGAGAACGCTTCTCTCTGGCGATCCGGCAGCTCGCGCAGCGCCAAGTTCAACATCCCCTCACATTCATGCTCCTGCGCCGTCATGTCAGGCCTCATGGTCATGTCAGGGACGCTTTTGGCGACCCCGTTTTCATCCTCTTCGTCAAGCGAATAGGAAAAAAGCTGCCGCGATCTTCCCCGACGACGCAAGGCATCGCGGCTCAGGTTGATCAATATCCTGTAGAACCACGTCTTGAAACCGGATTCTCTCCGGAACCAACCCAAGCCTTCGTAAGCCCGCAGGAACCCTTCCTGAAGGATGTCCTCGGCATCTTCGGCGTTTCCGATAAGACTATAAACGAACCCGTAGGCCTGGCGCTGGTGGATCCTCACCAGCTCGTCGAACGCCGCCTTCTCACCCTCCTGAAAGCGGCGTACGCACTCCGCGCTCCTTTGGGCATCAGCGGACGTCGTCATATCTGATGTCCTGCCGTTGCGGCGTGCTCGGACCTGACGCCCCGTGTCCACGCCGACCCGCCCCTATCCGTTCCTTGAGACGCGGATGCGTCTCGACGAACTCGCGAAAAGCCCCAGGGTCTTTCTCCCGCAGATCCTTAAGACGTCTGAGCTTCTCTCTGAACGCCACGACCTTCTCGTACTTCTGAGGGTCTGTCTCTTTAAGTCTGCTTAAACGCTGCTCGACGCGCTGACGCCGATGCTCCACGAACTGGCGGAACTTTTCGGGATCCTCGGCCTTCAGGCGCCGCAGGCGCTCAATCCTCATCTGACGGATCCTGGCCGTGACCTGCTCATACCGCTGGGGGTCCCTCTCCTTCAAATCCACGAGTATCTCGCGCAGTATCTGCGCACGCTCC
>CAZAYJ010000005.1:0-15677 GCA_964489335.1 uncultured Planctomycetia bacterium | reverse complement strand
GTAATTACAGTCAAAAAAGGGCGGCAGGTAACCGACGGTCAGATAACAGTATTTATCGATGGTTGTCGCCAGTGTCGCGCCGGGATGCTCCCTGTACCAATCCGGATAGTCCGTGCCTCCCCCGAAGAATGAAATACGAAATGGTGTTCGGCTGATGACCATATAAATCCTCCTTGAGCCCGCCGCTGGCGGGCTCAATCCCGAAGCGTCTCTTGAAATTTCATGACTGCCCACCGGAACCCTGTGAAGGCTGGACGCAGGCATAAAATTTCAAGAGAGAAACGCGAGGGATTTAATTCTTCTGATTTTTCTCCGCCACTGACGGAGCCAAACTACTCTCTCCTGCCCAACGCGTCCCTTTTCGACAAGATAGGGTCCTTCACAGGCCAGGAGATATTAAAACGCGGATCATCCCATTTCACGGTAAACTGCTTGCCGGGATCATAATAAGTGGACTGTTTATAGTGAAAAATTGCTCTTTCGCTCAGGACAAAATGGCCGTTGCCGAATTTGGGAGGCACCAGCACCTGGTGCCTGTTCTTATCGGAGAGCGTGAAAGACTGCCACTTGCCGAAATCTCTGGAATCTTTGTCGTAATTCAGGACGACGAGATAAAATTCACCGTAGAGGCAGGAGATTAATTTCCACGTTAAGGCATCCCCGTGGATGCCGCGCAGGACATTCTTGTAAGACATCGAAATATCGTCCTGGATGAAGGCGACCTTGATGCCGCTCTTGCGGTAAAGCTCCTCATTGTAGATCTCGACATACTCTCCCCGGAAATCGCGAAACGCCTCCGGTTTGATCAACAAGACGCCTTCCAGCTGTGTTCTTTCTACGGTCATCATCAGATCCTCACGTGAAATAATTCTTCTTTTTCTTGAATTCGTTCTGGTTATGAATAAACCACTCCCAGGTCTCCTCCAGGCCTTCCCGCAGCGTTGTCGTCGGGTTGTAGCCAATGAGCTCACGCGCCAAGGTGATGTCCATCACCCGTCTTGGAAAACCCGACGGCTTGGTGGCGTCGAAGACATAATTAAAACCAAGGAAGCTATGAAGCGTCTCCACCAGCTCGCGCACGGAAACTCCCCGTCCGCTCCCCAGGTTCACAAACCCGCCCATCGTGCCGTGATGCAAGGCCAGGATAACGCCTTCGGCCACATCCCGGCTATAGGCAAAATCGCGAATGGCCGAGCCGTCGCCCCAAACGACCACAGGGTCTTCCTTGTGATAAATGCGGTACAGAAGCGACGGGATCACCATCGCATTATGGGGGTCAAAATTATCGCCCGGGCCGTAGACATTGCTTGGCCGCACCACGGCAAAATTTTCCATCCCGAACTGCACGTGATAGGCATGGACCTGCAGCTCAGCCATGCGCTTGGCCCACCCCGCAAAATCCATAGGCAGACTGTCGAGCCGGTAATCCTTCTCGCGAAAAACATCCGTGTTGGCATAGGCGCCGATAGAGCTGGTATAGACGACCTTAGCCACGCGGTTCTGCCGGCAGGCCTCCAACATATTGACGTTCATCATCATCGTCGGCACAAAATGGCTGGCCAGCTTTTTCTCCGTCACGGACGCCGAGCCCTTGATCCCCGCCAAATGACAAACGCAGTCCATCCCCCGTGTGATCTTTTTGCAAAAAATAAAATCCGTCAGGTCGCCGTAAATATAACGGACACCGGGCACGGGCCTCAGCCGATCCAGGGAGACGACCGACACGCGCGCCCCTGCCTCACAGACGATACCGACGACCTGGCGACCAATCAGCCCCGTGCCGCCGGTCACCAGAATTCTTTTGCCGCGAAAATTCTTCAAGATATCCTGCTGGATCATATCTTACCCCTCATCCGCTGATACCACTGCACCGTGTCTTCCAGTCCCTCCTCCAGCGTCACCTGCGGTTCAAAACCAAGCAGTTTTTTTGCCTTCGACGTATCCACCATGCGAAAAGGAATGGCCGTCGGCTTGGACGCATTGAACACCACGCGTGCTTTTGAATAACCGGCAGACTTTAAGATATTCTCGACGATCTCTTTGATGCGCACGACCTTGCCGTAACCGATATTCACCGGGTCGCAGACGGCATGTTTTTCCGCCAGGACGACGCACGCCCTCGCCAGGTCGCTGACATGCAGAAAATCACGCACCTCATCCCCCGTCCCCCACACCTCGTAAGGATCCGCCCTCTCGACGGCCTTACGCACCAACGCAGGAATCACATGGGCCGTCTGAAGGTCAAAGTTATCCCAACGCCCATACACGGCTGTCGGACGCATGAGGGCGATCTTGACTTTGGATTTCGAAGCGACATACTCCGCCAATCTCTCAAGATAGCGCCGCATCCACCCGTATCCGAAATACGACGGGTGCGTCGGGCCTGACCACATCTCGTCTTCCTTGATGGGATAATCCGCAGCCGGATAGCCCGTCGAAGAACCAAAGACAAGGAAACGGTCCGTTCCCGCGGTCCACGCCGCCTGCAGCATGCGGGACGTCAAAACGAGGTTGGAGATAATGGCCTCCATGGGATTCCCCGCCGTGACGGCGGCTGCGGCCACAGCGCCTGCGGCATGAAAACATATCTCGATATCCTTGAGCACCCTCAGACAATCCTGAGGATTTGTCAAGTCCGCCGGGACCGTCTCGATCCTCTCATCCCTAATCACCAGTGGCCTGCGATGCACAGGTATCCGCACCCGTGCGCCTTCCTTGAGAAGTTCCTGCACGATGTGCAGCCCCACAAACCCCGTGCCGCCTGTCACCAAGACTCTCTTATTCTTGTAAAACATATAGATCAGCTCTCCTGAATCTTCTGGCGGATATGCTCCCGGATGGCAAAAGCGTCCAAGCCGATTTTTTTGCGGATGTCCTGCAGAGTACCGTACCAACTGCAGAACTTATCCGGCAGGCCATAATAACTCACCCGGACATCCGGCACCTCACAGACGGCCTCAAATAACCCGAAGGCATCGTGCACGACCACGATTTTTGTGTGGCGGAAACGGTTGACCGCCGCATGGTCAACCGGCTTGATCGTATGGAAATAGACGATATTGACATCCAGGTCGCGGCACGCCTCCAGTACATTGGCCAGGAGGGGCCCGGCGGTCATAACCGTCACCTTGGGGTGTCCTTCCTTCAACACAACGGCCTGGCCGAATTTAACGGGCATATCGACATCATGAGGATGGTCGGACAACCGGAAATACGTCACCTTGCCGTTGGCATACTGGCTGCGCAACAGGACATCTAACTCATGGCGCGAACCCGGCTGGATGATTTCCATCTCGGGCAGCAATCTCAAAATCGCCATGTCCGTATACGCATGATGGGTCGCCCCGTCCCAGGCATAATCAAAGGACGCGCCGCAGGACAGGATGTTGGCACCAAAACCGTTATAGCAGAGGTCGAGCTTGACCTGTTCATAACTGCGTTCCGTGATGAACGGATTAATGGTATGAATGAATGGAATAAACCCCTGGGAGCTTAAACCGGCGCCCAGACTGATCAGGGTGTTTTCACAGCTGCCGATATTGTAAAAACGCGACGGATATAACGCCTGGAAATCTTTAAAGAGATAGACGCTGACGTCGCCGAAGACCATGACGATCCTGGCATCTGTCTTGCCGATATCGAGGACTGTGTCCCTGAACTGTTTCCTCATGCCGCTATCCTAACTCCCTGCAGAATTCTTCGAGTTCCTGGTCGCTGGGCGCCCGGCGGTGCCAGGCATAGTGGTCCTTCATCATCGCCGCGCAGCCGTAACCCTTTTTGGTGTGGGCAATGATCACGCGCACGCGGCGGTCTTTCTTTACGGCCTCTTTTTTAATGGCGGCGAGGTCATGCCCGTTGACTTCTACAACACAACATCCAAACGCCTTAAAACGCTCTTTTGGATTGGGGATCTGCAGGCCCCTGGCGTGAGACATATTATTATCGTAGATCACGGTAAGATTATCCAGTTTGAGGTTCGTGGCGACCATGATCGCCTCCCAGACGCTGCCTTCGTTGGATTCGCCATCCCCGACAACCGTGTAGACGCGGCGCTCATTCTCCCCTTTGATCTTCAGGGCCAGGGCTGCGCCTACGGCGATGCCGATGCCGTGGCCCAGAGAACCCGTCGAGGCCTCAATGCCTGGGATCTTGAAGCGATCCGGATGACAACCGAACGAAGATTCGAACTGGCCGAAAGAATAAACCTTCGAGATGTCGAAATAACCAAACCGGGCCAGGACGCAATACAACGCCAGGCTCGCATGCCCCTTGCTCAGGATAAAAATATCACGCTTGTCCCACGCGGGGTTTTTGGGGTCGTGGCGCATGGTCTCATAGAGGGCACACAAAACCTCCACGACAGAAAAACACGACGGGATATGACCGTGACCCGTAGCCCTCGATATCTTAAGGATTTCCCTGCGGATGTCCTTACAGACTGGATTCATCATTTTCAAACTAGAGCTTGTGGCTTGCCTAACGAATCTCAATATACGATATGCGCGACGTCATCGGCATGCGCTGGACCTTGACGTTATTCAACCCAAGGACTTCCTTTAAGGCCAAGGTCTCGCCGGGAAAAATATCGTCGCACAGTTCGTCGAACACAAGGATGCTTCCCTTAGACAGATGCGGCTTAATGGCTTTGAGCGCTGCCTTTGTCGGCGCATAGATATCGAAATCAAAGATCGCCAGCGCGATCATTGTCTCCGGGTGTTTCTTGAAATACGCCGGGGCGGCCTTGACCGCATCCCCCTTCACCAGCTCGAAACGCCTGATATGCGACATCGGATTCAGCGTTTCCTGGATACCGAGAATCTCGGCCAGGTATCTCTCATATTCTTTCGGAACGGAAAAAGAGCCGTCGCGACATTTGATGCGGCCGCCATCCTTGGGGCTGACACCGCGGAAACCCTCGAACGTATCGAAACCGATGATCTTGCGGTGGCGGTTGAACGGCTCAAAGATCCCTCTTAAAGCCGACAGAAGCGACAAGGTCTGCCCCCAGCGCACGCCGAACTCGACGATCACCCCATGTATCCCTACGACCTTGCGATAGATCTCATAAAAAAACAAAAGCCGCGAAAGGGTCTTGGACGTCAGATATACGCCCAGATTATCAAGGATCTCTTCCGGTGGAAGCGGCGTATGCTTCAACAACTGGCCCAGGCGGGCCTGAGCATTTTTTTCGAGTCCGCTCGACAAAACAATGGCGTCATGTTTTTTTGTTTTTATGCTCATCTCTTCCAGTGCCTCCTGTTTTCCTGCCACCAGGCCACAGTCTTGGCTATGCCCTCCCGGGGGCCCACCTCGGGCTTCCAACCCAAAAGTTTCATCGCTTTCGTAATGTCCAGGATGCGCGAACGGATCGTAACAGGCTTATCATCGCGATAGGTGATCCGGCGAGGCGCGTGGCGGGCGGCGGCGAGCACCCACGTCACAGCATCCCCCACTGTCACGGTCTTGCCGGAACCAACATTGAACACATCGAAACGGATTTCAGCGGCATTCATCATGGCAACGACCGCGGACGCGAAATCATCCGCATAGATCACATCCCGGGCGACATCCGCAGACCCCCAGACCTCAAAAGGATCCATCTTGTCAACGGCCTTACGCACCAATGCCGGAATAAAATTGGCGCGCGCGGGATCAAACCTGGCAAAAGGCCCGTAAATGTTGGCGCACCGCGCCAGCACGACCTCCAGTCCTGCTTTCTCATGCCAAAACCGGCAGAGCTTTTCCACAAAACGCGTCACCCACCCTATTCCAAAATAAGAAGGATAAGGGTCACAATCGAGCTTCAAATCTTCCTCGCGGATCGGCCCCTCCTGCGGTTGATAAAGAGTAGCGGATCCCACGCAGACGATACGCCTGACGCCCGCATCATGGCACGCCTGCAAGATATGGGCGTTCATAACGGCATTGTCTGTGACCTGCCGCCAAGGCTCCAAGACAGCTGCCTGCGCCCCGCCGGTCTGGGCAGCGGCCATAAAGACGCTGTCGCACCCCTTGGCCACGCGCCGGCAATCCTGAAGCCGGCACAAATCCGCTCGGACATATTCCAGGCGCCTGTCGCGCAGGGCATGGCGCATTTTTTCATGAAAGACGGCGCGGATGCGCGTGCGCGGACAATATCTCAACAAATGCCTCAATATACTGCGGCCCGCCAATCCCGTCGCGCCTGCCACCAACACCCGTTTGCCGTCAAGATACATGAGCCACTCTTTTCATTTATGCAGTCCCAGAAAAGCCCTGATAATGATCATCAACACCTGCCAGCCGTTACGCAAGGGCTGCATCTTGCGCGTGCCGCCGATGCGCTTGGGTTCATCTCCGGGGATCTCGGAGGCCTTCAGCTTCAACTGCGCGCACTTGATGGCGCTGAAAGGCTCGAAACTGGGAAGCTGGGGGTCTTTGTCCGCCAAGCTCAAAAGCTCCTTTTTCCAGGCGCGAAAACCGACGAGGGTATCGGTATAACGGGCACCAAAGAGGATATTGATCATCTTCGTAAACATCCAGTTCCCGAAAGCGGTGACGATGTCGTCGTCTTCGCTCTTGGCGCCGTCCCGGTACCTGGAGACAATGACCATGTCATAACCCTCTTTCATCTTCTCGATAAGAGGCGGTATCTTCTCGGGAACGGAGTTTCCGTCCGGCGTAAATGTAATCACGATATCGCCGTGGACGTAAGGCATGGCCTCCCGATAGGCGTTCACCAGGCCTTTAAGCTTCTGCTCAACCACAAGATATCCGTTGTCACGGGCATACGCCACCGTGCCGTCGGTCGAACCGCCGTCCACGACGACGATCTCATCGACCCATTCTCTTTTGATCCTGGGCATGACGGCCTTCATCCCGTCAATCTCGTTCAATGTCGGAACCAACAATGTCGTCTTCATGGTCAGAACAAACTCCTGGGAGGAATGACCCTCTGCGCCTGCAGGAGCCAATAGCTGATGGGATCGTAAATATTCCAGCGGACGAACAGGTGTGCAAAATTAGCGCTGTTGATCAGATAGATCACGCAGACCGAAAGAAATACGAGAAGTGCGCGCCTTTCATCCTTCTTATCGGCGGCGAAGAGTTCTTTGAGCATAAGGACTGCAAAAAGACAGACGGCAATCTCCATGCTCATCACAAATCGGATGATCTTGGTGTATTTCATCATGCTCATGACCGCATAGAAAAAGACGAGGAAAAGAGCCAGATAGGCCACGGGTTTGGCCGCCTGGCGTTTCAACAGGATATGAAAAAGATAGCCGATGGCCAAAAGAACGGTCCAGGGCGAAAGCATCAAATCGTCTATGATGAACTTATACCAGGGCCCCATACCGAACAATGAATAGGCGTTGGTGACGGCTCCGCCGGGGAAATGCACGCCTGCCAGATAGCGGACCAGGGCCAGCCCGTTGGCCCAGCCGCCCAGAAGCCACAGATACAGGATCCCCAAAACGAGGACCGGAACAACAAAGATGCCCAAGAGATAGCGGCCTCCGAGGCGGATATCGTTCTTATCCCTGAAGAGGAGAAAAGCGCAGGCAAAAAAGACCCAAAGGATGCCTGAGGCCTCCTTGATGGAAAGGCTGATGCAGAAAAACACGAGAAACGCGATATAATGCCGGCGTTTCTTTTCTATCAGGAAATCAAGAAAGAGCCACAAGGTGAGCGCCCAAAAAAGGTTAAGCATGCTGTCTTGCAGGACGCGCCGGCCGGCTGTCATCAACAGCGGATGGACGGACAAGAGCACCGTATAAAAACAGGCGGTGCGTTCGCCGAAATATTTTCTCGAGAACCAGAAAGAGACAAGGAGAAACAAAATAAAGCAAAACCAGGAAAGCCGCGCCAAAGAAAGAAACGTGTCCGGGAAGATACTCAACCAGCCGGCGGTCAGGAGGACATAACCGATGCGGCCGGGATGAGGATAAAGCTGTGCCACTTTATCAGAAAGATGCTGCCGCAGGAGGGCCGGAAACTGGGCCACACCCCCTTCTTTAACGATCATCGCATATGAAAAATAATATCCTTCATCGGCACCCCTGGCAAATTCTCCTTCCCGGGGCGTCGTCATAAAAACCGTAAGAAGAGAAAAAGAAATTAAGATCCCGCTGACCAGCCGTATCAACCGGTCGACGCCGAAAGATTTATCAGCTAACGTCATCTGTGCCTCTTGGTCTTGTCCAAAACACTATCGGAAATATAAGGTTATAATTATATCAGAGAAACGGGATTACCTTGCAGACTAATTTCACAAAAAGGGCAAGCCGTTACTTCATAACTTTCGGCGCTTCCAGGGCCTGCTGTGCCTCCCGGGCTGTCTTCTTGAAAGACGCGACCTCATCCAAGGTCTTCTTATGATCTTCGCTCAAGGCCGTCAGCTGGGCTTTAAGGGCCTCATTCTCCTGCTGACAGACTTCCAGCGCAGCTGATGTGCCGCAGGAAGACTCCGGTTTTTTCTTTTTCAACTCCTCGAATGTCTTGACATAATATTTCAGCTTCTCGTTGGCCAACTCCATCATCGCCTGGGAAACGTCGTTCTGCCTTTGGAGCTCATCAATCTTCCTGTCGGCCTCTTTCAGTTTTTTCTCGGCCTGCGCAAGGGCTGCGGCAGTCTTCTTCGATTCCTTGGCCTCGCGGCCGGACGCCCCCGTCATGTCTTTTTTCAACTTCGCTTCTTTCACCGAGGCCTCTGCAGCCTGAGCAGAGAGCTTGTCGCGCAATGTCCGCGCCTCAAGGACGGCCGTCTGGCGCGCTTCTTCGGCAGCCTTGAGCTTTTCGGAAAGAACCTTTATCTGTCTCTGAAGATCTTCACGCTGTCCTTTAATCTCAGAAAGCTCGATATCCTGGTCGGCAAAATACTCAGCAAGCCGCTTCTTCGTCGTCTCCAGCTCTTTTTCGGCACTTTCCTTTTCCCGCTTGAGTTTCTGTATCCTTTCCGCCGACCTCTGCATGACGATCTCTGCGTTTGCCAGATCTTTCTTCAGGCGGTCGTTTTCATCCTTGACCTGCATGAAAACGGCGTCTTTGGCGTTGAACTTCCCGTCGTATTTATCCAGTCTCAGGCGTGCGTCTTTTAGCTTGTCGGAGAGTTCCGCCTTCTCAAGCTTCAACCCCTCAATCTTGGCATTGGCCTCATCCAGTTCTTTATTAAGCTCGCCAGCCCGCGACTCCACCTCTTCGATACGCAGATTCATCTCCTCGGCCAGGGCCAGCTTTTCTGTCCTGAGATGGCTGATCTCATCCCTCAACTTATCTCTCTCCTTGCGGAGCTTGCTTAAACTTTCGTCAAGGTCCTGAACGGCCTCTTTGCCGAATTCAGAGTTCTGGGCGCATGCCGTGCCCCAGATACAAAACAGACACAAGGCGGCTACGACCGACAGATACGCCGTCATCCGGAAACCCGGAAGCATCGCCGGCCCCTTTAAGGCCTGGTGGCATTCGTGATATTTTGTGCACTCTTGAGCCATGCGTCCTGTTTCTTCTCCAGTTGATCCACTCTCTTAGTAAGGTTGCCGATCTGTTTCTCTAAACTATCCATCCTGGCGCTGGTCTTGTTGGCAAGGTCATTCAGTTGCTTCTGGAGCTTACTGAACTTGAGTTGGATATAGGCATCCATGTCCATCGGCCTGTAGAGTCCGGCGACCTTCTCGATGGGGCGGTCCTCCTCCACCCAGAAGACATGGCCGTCGACAACTTTCTGCACGCGGGTCACGTTATAGGCGGCGGATTCACCAGCATTCGAACTGAATTCTTCAATACTGAAAACAGTCCGGGCGACCGCAAAAAAAACAAAAAAGAGGACACTTGTGAGAATCACGTTCTTTATCGTATGCATCAACAACGCCCCTTCCCTCAACGAGGAGGACATATAACAAAAGGCCGGACGTACCGCATGATCATATACGTCCGGCCCGTTCTGCCATCCTTATATTCTTGAAATAAAGACCATAACCCCCAGAACAAGGATGATGATCCCGGTGATGCGGTATGAGTTATCCGACATGCCGAACCATCGCGACGCCTTGACCTTGGCAGGTGGTGTCAAAAACAGATAAACGGCCTTGGCGATACAGGCCAGCCCCAGAAGCCAAACCAGCCAGCCGAGGGCGCTGGAAGATGCCGCAAACAAAAGCATGATGCCAATGATCAAAGGCAAGAGACCGAGGAGCCGGGCATCTTTGGGCTTATCCAGCATCTGATGGGCCAGCTTGACGACCTTTTTCGGCGTCAGGATCAACAAAACGCCCTCAATGATCAACAAAAGACTGACGAGAAACAGAAAAAACCCCATGTGCGACCTCCTTAATTCCGCCTCTGGCGGAATTAACTCCTCGCGTATCTTGGAAATATCTGGATGCCCGTCCGAACTCTGCGAGGACTGGTCGCAGACAGATATTTACAAGATAGTTACGCGAGAAGTAACGTTAACTCCCCATTCTCCCTCTCTCACCTCTCATACGTCCCCATCAGGACCGTTTCTCCCAGGACGTGTCCTTTCATAGCTTCCAAAAGCATTTCTTTGGTGGCCGCCCCCTTAATCTCAAGCATACGGTCAAGGGCGTAAAGCTTAAAATAATATCTATGCGGCCTTCCCGGAGGCGGACACGGCCCGCCATAACCGATATCTCCGCCGTCGTTTATCCCCTGACGGATACCGTCCGGCAGGGCCGGATCGTGAGGAAATCCCTGCGGCAGCTCGCGAGCTTCAGCCGGGATATTATAAATGACCCAGTGGACCCATATCTTGGAGGGAGCGTCGGGATCGTCGCTGATGAGCGCAAAACTTTTTGTTCCGTCGGGAACGCCGCTCCATTGAAGATGCGGTGAGACATCTTTGCCTTCACAGGTGTATTGCGGGGGAATTTTCGATGCGTTGGAGAATGCGGAACTTTTCAATTCAAAGGCCATGGCGCCACCTCCTGAGCATGCGACCATCAGGATCGCCAGATAAAATCCGACAAGGGGATGTCGATAAGGGCCGTTCATGGTTGGCTTCCTAAAGGTCCGAGATTCCGATAACGCGCGATATGCGTGGAATTCCATAAGTGACCATCCGACATACCGTTATACTATCACAACTCTTCTACGGGGGCAAGAAAATCAGAGGACGACGGCCGTCTGCTTTTTAGGCCGGCAGACGCCGGTTTGCGCGGGTTGGATTATTTCATATCCCACACCTGAGATTTGTATTCATTGAGCATACGGAAAGTATTGAAGCGGCCGGCTTCTGCCACACAATGAATCATCATATCGATCCATGGATCCGAAGGCGTCTGGGCATGGCCTTTGGCGTCGGTGCCGTAGTACAGACGCGCCATCTCTTCAAGGGAAGCATATAATGCCCGGGAATCTTCATCCAGTCTCAAGGCGAGGGCGTCGGTATAACCGCGGCCGCTATCTTCGTAGCCGAAAAATCTACCGATGCCGCTGTCTTTGGCTTCGACGACCCACCCGTCCACAGTGCTCAACTGGACGACGGCATTCGCAATCGCCTTCATCCCGCTGGTCCCCGACGCCTCGTAGGGCGGAAGGGGATTATTGAGCCAGATATCGACGCCGGAGACAAGCATCTTGGCGATGTAAATATCGTAATTCTCCAGCATCAGAATCTTCAGCAACCCTCCCTCATCCCGGGTCCTGTCGATCGTATTCATGATCTCGTTGACATAGGTAAAAGCGATATTGTCGTTGGGATGGGCTTTGCCTGCAAAAAGGATTTGAAGCGGTCCGACGCGCCTGGCGATATCCAACAGGCGATTGATGTCCTGCAAGATAAGACTCGGCCTCTTGTAGGCGGCGATGCGGCGCGCCCAGGCCACGGTCAAAATATCCTCTTTGAAATGCCAGCGCGCAAGGGTATTGGCAAGGCTTTTCTTGTTTTCCTGATGCGCCTCCCATAACGCCTTCCTGAACGCCCGGCTATCTTTGAGGGAAAGCACGTGCTTCAAGAGACCCGGGTCCTGCCGATAATCGCCGATATCCTTACTGAAACGATCCAGGCACTTTAGGATCGGTTCGGAAACCCAAGTCGAAAAATGCACGCCGTTGGTGATCGCCTTGATGCGTTCCTTATAGGACGGGAACTGCAACTTCATGACCTCGCCGTGTTTCCAGGAAACAGCGTTGATGCTTGACGCCGTATTCATGGCCAGGATCGTCAGATTGACAACGGAAGACCCTGGCCCTTCGAGCCCGAACTCCCTGACAAGAGCCATATCTTGAGGCCTGAGATACGCTTCGCACTCACCAATACTGAACCGGTCATGTCCGGCGGGGACGGGTGTATGACATGTATAGGCAAATTGGGACTTAAGGGCATTAATGTCCGCCCCCGGCATATCGCCGGCCTTGCGTACGAAAGCAAAGGCGGCATGTCCCTCGTTCAAATGATGGATGGTGACGGGATATTTCAATGCCTCAAGCGCCCGAATACCCCCCATGCCGAGGATCAAACGCTGCAGGATGCGTCCGGAGACATCGTCGCTGCGATACAGTTTGTCGGTCAGGCGCCGGCTGGCCTCATTGTTCTCTTCGACATTTGAATCCAGTAGAACCAGAGGCACTACATGGTCATGCGTCCGGCTGTAAATATAATATTTCCACAGACGCAGATAGATATCCTGGTTTTTAAGCTCGAGTTTGATCTTGTCTTCCAGGGGGATAAGCCCGGGAAAACTCCAAGGATCCCACTTCATTTCTTCAGGCAGCTGGCCGAATTTAAACCAGAACCGCTGTTTAAAATACCCCTTACTCCAGAGGATTCCGACAGCCACCATAGGCAATCTCATATCTGCGGCTGTCTTGACCGTATCCCCGGCCAGGACACCGAGGCCACCCGAGTAGATTGGTAAATCCACGAGCGCATCGACCTTCAAAGAAAAAAGGTAATCCGCAATCCTCTCATTCGAAAAGACTTCATTCTCGATGATCTCATTGGCTTGTGATACCGGATGAACAGACGTAAAGCCATTATAGAAGCTTGTCGCCAAGCCATACTCCATGGAAAAATAGGCGATCGTCTTCTGTTTCCCTGCCAAGAGAGCACGCTCGGCCGCCAGGATCGGCGCCAGCGGAAAACCGAAATAGACATCATCGTGGATGTCCGCGGCGTAGCGGCCCTGGTCATCCTTGATGTGGACAAGCTCTTGTAGTGGATTATGACTTTGGTTCATCTGTAACCACCCTGATGGAAGAAAGAAGACCTGATGCATCGAACGAAATATAAACTTTCGGAGAATCGAAAAAAGCGACCGGGTCTCTATAAAGAAAGGTATTGCCTTCGCGCAAGACCGGTTCGCCGTAACGTGCCACCACGCGCTCCTGCCTCAACCCCGGCAAGAGACGGCCCCTGCGGGCATCGCGCAGAAGAACCTTAAAACGCTCCTGTTGTTGCCGCACATAAGCGGCCTGCTCTTTTTGCTCGTTTCCCACGGCCATAAGCGTACGCAGAGGCTGGCTGCATCCACAACAGCACAAGGCCATAGCCAGGGATAACACGGCTCTGTATGATATCGGGCGACACTTGATCGTCATAAAAAACCTCCCGCCTATCTGTTTCCGAGGGCTGCGCGGATGAATTCCCTGAACAAAGGATGGGCGCAATCCGGTTTCGACTTGAATTCCGGATGGAACTGCACGGCAACAAACCATGGATGATCCTTCAATTCGACAATCTCGACGAGTTCTCCGGAAGGAGATGCGCCGGCAATCCGCAGGCCCCGTTTCTCCATGATCTTTTTGAAATCTTTATTGAATTCGTAACGATGCCTGTGCCTCTCGAAAATCATGCTGCGACGATAAGCCGCATGGGCGCGCGACGCCGACGTGAGACGGCAGGGATAAGCCCCCAATCGCATGCTGGCCCCCTTCATTCTGACACCCTTCTGCTCCTCAAGAAGGCTAATGACCGGATAAGGCGTTTTAGGATCAAACTCCGTCGAATTGGCATTCTTCAAACCGCAGACATTCCTGGCAAATTCGATGACCGCCGTCTGCATCCCCAGGCAAATGCCGAAATACGGGATGCCTTCCTTACGGGCAAACTCAATCGCATTGATCTTGCCTTCGATGCCGCGGTAACCAAATCCGCCGGGAACGAGGATGCCGTCGACGCCGCAGAAAAGGGCCGGTGTCTTGTGCGTCTTGACGTCTTCTGAATCGACTTTGACGATCTCCACCCGTGCGGCATTGGCAATACCCCCATGGATGAGGGCTTCATAAATGGATTTGTAGGCATCCTGAAGCGTGATGTATTTGCCTACCACGGCGATCCGGCAATCGGAAGCGGGGCTCTTGAGCACGCGGACGACGCGATCGTTCCAGTCTTTCAGATCCCCCTTCTTCGAACTCAACTGCAGAAAATTCAGGATCAGGTCGTCCAAGCCGTCGTTTTTATACATCAGGGGCACTTCATAAATGCTTGCGACATCCAGGGCTTCGACCACCGCATCTTCGCAGACGTTGCAGAAAAGGGCGATCTTCTGCTTGACGTCCTGTTCGATGGGCTTTTCCGACCGGCACAAAAGAATTTCCGGCTGGATACCGATCTCGCGGAGCTTGCCGACGCTGTGCTGCGTGGGCTTCGTCTTGATCTCCTGGGCGCTGCGGATATAAGGCACAAGCGTCAGATGGATATTGATGGCGCAGGCCGGCCCCATCTCCTGCTTGAGCTGACGGATCGCCTCCAAAAACGGCAGACTCTCAATATCGCCAACCGTACCTCCGATCTCTACGATCACGATATCGGGACGGCCCGTCTGGCCCACCTTTTGGATGGATGCCTTGATCTCGTCGGTAATATGAGGCACCACCTGGACGGTCTTGCCCAGATAATCCCCGCGCCTCTCTTTGGAGATCACGGAAAAATATATCTTGCCTGTCGTAACATTGTTGTCACGCGTCAGCTTCGCATGGGTGAACCTCTCGTAGTGGCCCAGATCAAGGTCCGTCTCGGCGCCGTCGTCGGTCACATACACCTCCCCATGCTGAAAGGGATTCATGGTGCCGGGGTCCACATTGATATACGGATCGCACTTGATCAAATTGACCTTCAGGCCGCGCGCCTCCAGAATCTTTCCGATCGATGCGCATGCGATCCCCTTGCCGAGACTCGACACAACGCCGCCTGTCACAAAGATATATTTTGCCATTATCATCCTCCGCTTAACCTGTGGATAATCGTACGTTTGTGGCAGGGAAGCGGCGTTGGTTCCCTTAAAAACAGATACGGGTACCGAGCTTTTTTAGCCCGATACCCGCGCCTGTCTTAAGCGTTTGCTGCACATAACACCTGAAAAAATTTATATCCTATTAATATCACGGCGAAACGATGAAGTCAACCAAAATATCTCTCCTCCCGGCGATCACAAAGGATAATTCCGGAAAAGACGGCCCCACGCCGACCCCTGAAGGATCTTTCTCTGGCGTCTTCGGCCGATCAGCGGCCACCAGACATAATCATGATACAAAAAGGAGGCATAGACAAACAAGAAGACCAGCGGTGTGCGGAAAAAAAACTTCTGCAGGGACTTCAAAGGGCCGAACCAAACGGTCCTGCCGAAACGACTGACCATATTCTGTCCGACATAGAAATGGAAATTGACATTCCGGATGTCCTCGCCGGCAATCTCGATATCCCTGACATCGCCGACCCCGATGCCGTCCTCATGCGCCATCCG
>CAZAYJ010000004.1:9817-15997 GCA_964489335.1 uncultured Planctomycetia bacterium | reverse complement strand
CCCGATGTTTTTTGTCAAGATTTTATCCAGTGGCCCACCAAAAACAGAGCGCCTCATGAATGAGGCGCTCTGTCAAACATATACCGGCAATCACTCGAATAGTTTCACATCCCAAAGCTAAGATGCGGGCCCGTTATCCACTGCATCCATAAATGGACCGTCTTCCATACCGCTCAGATTATCCGGCATCGCTCCGGATTCCTCGGATTCTCGGGCTTCCGTCTTGGCAACGCTTTCTTCGGCCCTGGCGGCATAAGTATCAGGGTCCTTCATGAACTCGTCCTTGCAGGACTCAGAATAAAGATTGTATATCTTTCCCTTGTATTCTATGCCGTATTTGCCGAGATCCTTGCCGGGAATCTTCTTGCCCGTCACCGGACATATTTTATTGCCAACGGTCGCAACGGTCGTCTGCGGATCCGTCTCGTGTATGCCCTCTTCCGGCGTCTGGGCCTGGGCTGAAGATAAAGAAACACCTAAAAACAACAGCAATGACAGGCAGATCGCATCTTTCAACCTCATGACTTCCTCCTTGTCCTTGTTATCCGGTTAACGGGACCAGATAAACCATAAAAACAAATATGCCGCGGCCACAGCCGCCAGCGTAAACGGCAGGCCTATTTTCGCAAATTGTCCAAAACCGACCTTATAGCCCTCTTTCTTAAGCAGGCCGCAGGCGACGATGTTGGCCGAGGCGCCGATAGGGGTGATGTTGCCGCCGAGACTTGCGCCGATCAAAAGTCCGAAAAGAAACAGCGAAGGCTGGATGCCGAGCCTGGCCGACATTGACATGGCCACCGGCAGCATCGCGGCCAGAAACGGCACATTATCCACAAAGGCCGAGACAAAAACCGCCACAAAAACCAGGAGCGTATAGCCCAAAAAGATATTGGAGCCGACAAGCGAAGAAAGGAACTCCGCTGTCCTGTCAATCCACCCCGTGTGCGTCATGGCGCCTACAAGGACAAATACGCCAATCAGGAAAAATGTCGTGTCCCAATCTAAGGCCTTGAGCGTGGCACGGACCCGGCCTTTAAACGCAAATTTACGCCAGAGGATCGCAAGGGCGCCTGCGGCCATGCACAAGATGCCGGCCATATAAGAAAAACCTGTGTCGAAAAACGACGAAAGCGCCAATAAGACGATGAGACCCGTTAAAAGAAACGTCGGAAACAACGAGAGGACTTTTTCCGTCCGCAGGAGCTTTTCTTTCTGTTTCAAGCGGAAAAAAAACAGATAGAGCACGACAAAGGATACAAGGGCCCCCAGTTCCACGGCAAAAAAGATGCTTGGCCGGCCCTGATAGAAGAAAAAGTCCATAAAGGTCATCTTGGCATAGCCGCCCAGAAGCATGCTGGGCGGGTCGCCGATCAAGGTCGCCGCACCCTGGAGATTGCTGGAAATGGCGATGCCGATCATCATGTTAATAGGGTTAATGTTGAGCTTTTTGGAGAGGGAAAGCGCGATGGGCGCGACGATCAGCACCGTCGCCACATTTTCGACAAAGGCCGAAATGACCCCGGTCATGACACAGATCAAGAGAACCGCCCAGCATGTGTTCCTGGCCTTGTTGATGATAACCTCGGCGATGTAGGCAGGCATACGGCTTTCCATAAAGACGTCGGCGACGGCCAGCGTCCCCACAAAGATCCCCATGACATTCCAGTTAATCGCCTGCGCCGCCTCCGGAAGCGATAAGACACCTGTCGCGACCAACAGGAAGGCGCCGGCGACCGCCACAGGCGTCCGGCGTGTCGGAAAAACGATAAAAAGGATGTAGGCCAGAATAAAAACGATTGCGGCTATCGCGGGATAAAACATATCAGAACCTCATCAGACAATCTTTGGCTCGCCGGCACCAGTAAACACAGGAATCCTTTTCCGTGTAAGCGACTTCTGTTTTGCACGACGGACACTTCCGTTTCGGCTCGTCTGAAAAAAACTCGATCTCTATGCCGCAGGACGGACACTTGACATACCTGACCTTAATGTCTTTTTCCCTGCCGGGACAATGGGTAAACATAGATGGCCGTAAACGGGTTTGGTTGACGGATTAACGGGTAAAAATCATTAAATTTTTGTGTTTAGCGCGCGTACCCGTTAAATCAAATAACGTTTTGTTTCTTCGTCCGGGAGGGGCGCGACCGTCATCATCTGCACCTCGGGACCGCGCCTGATACTGACCGCAACCTCTCCGGAACCCTTGGCCGCATCGAAATACCTGGCTGTGATGCCGGCCGCAAGACGCACGACATCCCCATGCGAAAAATCTCCCCGCCCCAGGCCAGAGGCGCCGGCGGCATCATGCGCAGGAAAAAACAGGTAATCGCCTGCCGACGCCAAGACTTCCAATCTTTCGTTCTCATGCTGGTTTTTCCCCACAATCAGCTTGGCTCGGTCAGTAAGCCTGAAATACCTGCCGTGGTTCAATAACTGGATGTCTTCCATCGTCAGTTCGTCGTGATCAATCAAATCCCGGATGCGCCGCGAAAAAGCCGGGTCCGTCAACAAGCAGCCGCCGGCGGGACACGGATAATCTTTGATATTGTAGTCTTCGGCCAGCTTCATCTGGGGCTTACGGCCCCGGCCGCTGATATTCAGAAGTTTTTGGCGGTCCACCCACCCTTCTGTTTCGGCGATGGTCGGCTCAAGCAGCCGGGCGGACAGAGGCCGCAGAACCAAACCCTTGACGCCCGCCTCGCGCTCAATGATATGCATCGCATCGCGCCGCTGGGACATCGGACGCTGGCCCAGCACTTCGCCCGTGATCAGAAACTTTGCCCCCAGCTCATCCATCATCTGCCGCGCTTTTTTCAACATCAGAATCCGGCAATCGATGCACGGATTGATGTTCGAGCCGTAACCGTGCTTGGGCGATTTAAGAACTTCAAGAAAATCCTTTGTGACATTGACGATCTTAAGAGGAATACCCAGTTGTTCTGAAACGAATTTTGCTTCATGGCGGCACCCGCCGTCACCGGGCCTGGCGTGAGACCTTCCCTTGTCGCAACGACAGAACGGCGAGACAAAATTGGCGGCAACAACGTCCACCCCTTGATCCATCACTACTTTTGTAGCGAGGGTGCTGTCGAGCCCTCCGGAAACAAGCGCAATGGCTTTTATTTTCATAGAATCAGATTGAGGAGCCCGCCGGCCGCCAGGGTCGCCAGAACCATGATGCCGGTGGCTGCCAGCAAATACTTCCATCCCAGTTCTTTGAGGAAAATGATGAATGTCGCAATACAGGGAAACGACATCGACAGGACCACACAGGCGATCACCGTCTCTTTAAAACCCAACTGCAACGGCAAAAGCAGTCCTGCCGCGATATCTTTGCGCAAGAAACCGATCAACAAAGGAAAAGCCGCCTCCCCCGGAAGGCCAAGGATAGTGCGCGTCACAGGCGCAAAAACACTGCTGGCGGCCTCAAAAATACGGAAATATTGTAACATATTGACGACAAGGACTCCCAAGATAACAAACGGAAAAGCATCAACAACAAACTCCCTGACCCGAAGCCAAAGTTTGGAAAAAATGATATTCATCGGCGGCAAGCGGTAATGCGGGATCTCAAGCACCAACTCCGGGCTATACCCTTTGAGCACCTTATTAAGCACAAATCCGATGACGAGCCACGCGGCCAACAACGTCCCAAAGACGATGGCCAAAGCCCCCATCCCCCACGGCCCCAGAAGCTTGATCATCATCGCCTGGAGCGCGGCACAAGGCACAGCGATGGAGATCAGCGTCGAGGCAATAAAACGTTCTCGCTTGCTCTCCAAAACACGCGTCGCCATGATCCCGGGGACGTTGCATCCGAAACCTAAAAGAACAGGAATAATGGCAAAACCATGCAGGCCGATCCTGTGCATTAAGGCATCCAGAAGAAGGGCGAAACGCGGCAGATATCCCACATCCTCGATGATCCCCAAAATGAGATAGAAAGAAATGATGTAGGGCAAGACCATATCGAATTCAACATAAGGAGCGGTCGTCAATAAGCCGATTGAATTCTTGAAATCAATCTTGCCGTCGATCAACTCGCCGATCAGGATGTGATGGCCGAATGTCCCCGGCTGCAGAAAAGCGCTGAGTTTCATCAAAAGAGGCGCATAGACATCGTTGAAAAAAGGGTCGAAGACGTAGCGGATCAGGCCTTCGCCGATAAAACGCACACTCTTGAAAACGGCGTAAATCATCCCTATGCCGATAAGGAGGCCGGTGAACGGCCGGATCGAAAGGTCCTCCAGCATCTCACGAAACGTATGGTGCCTGTGCGTCAGGCGCTGGGCCTGGCTGACAATGGAGCCGACTGCCCGCCAAATCTCTTC
This sequence comes from uncultured Planctomycetia bacterium, assembly GCA_964489335.1. GTDB lineage: Bacteria > Omnitrophota > Gorgyraeia > Velamenicoccales > Velamenicoccaceae > Velamenicoccus. The sequence goes on along the minus strand of CAZAYJ010000004.1, from coordinate 11,666 downwards.
ATGCGTCCTCTGCCGCGGCGGATGGGGAACACCCTGAAAAAGGCGTTCTCTCAAAACTTTGATGCCCACCCCCGTGACGGCACAGGTCGAGATGACGGGGACGCCCAAGAGCTCCTCGAGCTTGGCGATATCGATATCAATACCCCTGTGCTTGATATCGTCACACATATTCAAAACCACGACGACAGGGTACCCCTTGTCGATCAAATCCAGGGTCAAATGAAGGTTGCGCTCCAGATTCGTGGCATCAACGATATTAAGGATAAAACAATCTTTTTCCCTGCAACAGACGTCATCGAGGAAAGCACAGGTCACCTCTTCGGCTTTCGAGGTCGGCTCCAGGCTGTAGGTGCCCGGCATATCAATGACTTCATAGGTCTCCTCTCCGACGTTCATAATCCCCTTGCGGTATTCCACCGTCGTTCCGGGATAATTGGACGTGATGACGCGCACGCCCGTCAGGCGCGCGAAAATGACGCTCTTGCCGACATTGGGATTTCCGATAAGGATGACCTTCTTCATGAAGATTTGACGGCGGGTTCTGCGCTGACCTCAACAATCACTTTTTCAGCCATGCCATGGCCCAGGGCGAGGGTCGTATGCCCGATCCGCACGGCGACAGGGCCGCGCAGCGCAAAGGCGCTGAGCTTCACCAGCTGTTCGCCAGGCCGCAGGCCCATCATCGAAAGCCTGTGCGCCACCTGCCTGCCGCCGGTAAGCTCAACAATCCTGGCTTTCGATCCTTTTTTAAGCTGAATCAGGGAAAGCTTAAGCATGCTACGTTAAATTATAGAGGAAGGCGACGTTTAGTCAAGGAGCTTCGCTCCCTGAACCAAGCATCTCTGCTGGAGCCTTTCGCGCCTCGAGCGGGCGACGTAGAGAGGCTTACCTGTTTCGGGGTCTAAACCCGTGTAATACATACAGGACGACCGCGTCATGGGGAGAGGGATAAAATCCTGGATCTGCCTGGGGGTGTAGCCCATGGTCCTGGTAAATGCCGCCAGTTCTTCGGCCTCTTTCGGCCCGCAGCCGGGATGGGCGGTGATGAAATACTGGGCGAGGTATTGCTTCTTGCCGATCTCTTTATTCAACGCCGCGTATTCCCGGGAAAACCGTTGCAAGACATTCTTGCGCGGCTTATGCATCAGATCGCAGACGGCATCCGCGACGTGTTCCGGCGCTATCTTGAGCTGGCCACTGACAAAATGCCGGCACAAGAGACGAAAATACTCCCTCGCCTGCGGCAAGAGAAGAAGCTCATAACGCATACCGCTCTGGATGTGCACCTGCCTGACGCCAGGCGCCCGGCGCACAGATGCCAACATCTGCGCCTGTTGATTAAAATCCAGTTTCAACTGCGGGCAGACCTGCGGCCAGAGGCAGGCGGCGCGGCGGCAAAGGTATCCCCGACGGCAAGAAGCAGCATACATATTGGCCGTCGGCCCTCCGACGTCCGTAATAACTCCTTTGGACCTTTTGTCGCCGGAAATTTTTTCCGCTTCCTGGACGACAGAAGCCACACTGCGGCTCTGAATAATCTTCCCCTGATGGAGAGATAAAGAACAAAAAGAACACGCCGCCAGACAACCCCTGTGGCTGACAATGGAGGCCTCGACGGTCTTGAGCGCCGGCACCCCGCCAAAACGCAGGTAGTCCGGATGGCAGCGCCGGCTGAACGGCAGGCCATAAAGCCTGTCCATCTCCTCTTGCGTTAAAGGCAGGGCCGGCGGCAACTGAATACAGAAACGCGTGTCCGTCTGTTGCGCGACGATGCGCGCCGTAAAAGGGTTAGACTCCCGGCTGTAAAGATTGAAGGCGTCAACGAATTTCTTTTTGTCAGACCGCACCA
>CAZAYJ010000004.1:0-9763 GCA_964489335.1 uncultured Planctomycetia bacterium | reverse complement strand
TTTTCGGGATGCTCATTACCATCCGTGGCCTTGCGGATATCCAGGGTGCCGCGGATATCGTCCATCCGGTCTATTTTTTCTTTGGCCTTCAGCCGGGAGGCGATCTCTGCCGCCGGACGCTCCCCCATCCCATAGACAAGCATGTCAGCCTTGGCATCAAAAAGAATGGAACGCCTGACCGTATCCGTCCAGAAATCGTAATAGCTCAACCGCCTCAAGGACGCCTCCAACCCGCCGATGACGACAGGAACACCGGCGAAGAGCTGGCGTAATTTCTGGGTATAAACGATTGTCGGCAACTTGGGCCTCAGGCCTCTGGCGCCGCCGGGCGAATACTTGTCCTCTTTGCGCAGGCTCATGCCCGATGTGTAGAGAGCCAGCATCGAATCCAGATTGCCGGCCGTGACGCCGAAAAAAAGTTCCGGCCGGCCCAGCTTAAGAAAATCCTCATCCTTCTTCCAGTCCGGCTGCGCGATCACGCCGACCCTATACCCCAAAGATTCCAGATATCTTCCCAGGAGGGCGACGCCAAAACTCGGATGGTCGCAGTACGCATCGGCCGTGACAAAGATCACGTCGCAGGCGCTCCAGCCGCGCGCTCTCATTTCTTGACGATTTGTCGGCAAAAAATCCTTATATTTCATGGCTTCATTATATCATGAGCGAGACCAGGAAGCAGTCCGCTGAAAAATAAAAAGCCCCCCAGGCACGCCCGAAGGGCTCCTAGAGGGCTTTTTTAAAACCGTTTGTTTATTTCATCAACGTATTGGTGAGGACAAAGGACGCAAAGACGATAGAAACCATAGACATGAGCTTGATGAGAATGTTCAACGACGGCCCTGACGTATCCTTGAACGGGTCGCCGACCGTGTCGCCCACGACAGCCGCCTTATGAGCAAATGACCCCTTGCCGCCATGATGACCTTCTTCGATATACTTCTTGGCGTTATCCCAGGAGCCGCCGGAATTAGCCATCATGATCGCCAGCACAAAACCGGTAACAGTCGCGCCGATAAGCAGCCCCGCCTGTGATTCAATACCGGCAAGCAGACCCACCGCAATAGGAGAAATGATCGCCAGGAGCGCCGGCAAGATCATCTCTTTCTGCGCGGCCTTGGTCGCGATCATAACACAGCCCGCGTAATCCGGTTTGGCCTTACCTTCCATTAAACCGACAATCTCCTTGAATTGGCGGCGGACCTCCATGACGATCCCCGACGCCGCCCGGCCAACCGCCTGCATCGTCAAGGCACAAAACGCAAACGGCAGCATACCGCCGATGAACAAACCGATAATGACTCTCGGATTCAAGAGCGAAAGATCCAGGGTCTTTCCGAACACGATGACCTGGTCGTTGAACGCTGCAATCAAAGCCAGAGCTGTCAATGCCGCCGAACCGATGGCAAAACCCTTGCCTGTAGCCGCTGTTGTGTTTCCCAAAGCATCTAAGGCATCTGTCCGCTTTCGCACGCTCGGATCCATCTTGCACATCTCTGCACTGACGCCGGCATTGTCGGCAATGGGACCGTAGGCATCTGTCGCCAGGGTGATCCCCAGCGTAGATAACATACCCACCGCCGAGATAGCGACGCCGTAGAGCCCTGCATTAAAATTCGTGGCGCCGCCGGCTAAATAATAGCTCGCCAATACGGCAACACAGACGACAATGATCGGCACGGCCGTCGAAAGCATGCCGACCGCCATCCCGCCGATGAGCACAGTCGCAGGACCTGTCAAAGCGGCATCGGCCACCTTTTTGGTCGGCCCGTAACCGCTCGACGTATAAAACTCTGTCGAAATACCCAAAAGAACGCCGGCAACAAGACCGGAAAGAATCGCCCAATAAACGCCCATGTGCTCGGGACCCAGACTGTATCTCACGAGGGGATACGACGCGATCAGAATCAAAATGGCGCTCGTAAAAATACCTTTTCTCAAAGCCCAGAGGAGCGCCCCCTGAGACGCGTCTTCTTTGCTCCTGACGAAAAACGTCCCGATGACCGACGCCAAGACACCAACAGCCGCCATGACCATGGGGACTGTCACACCGCCCACGCCTAATCCTGCAGAGACACCCAGCGCCGATGTCGCAACGATGGAGCCGACATAAGATTCGTAAAGATCGGCGCCCATGCCTGCGACGTCGCCTACGTTATCGCCGACATTATCTGCAATCACCGCTGGATTGCGCGGATCGTCTTCAGGAATGCCAGCCTCGATTTTACCCACCAGGTCTGCGCCGACATCAGCGGCCTTCGTAAAGATCCCGCCGCCAACCCTGGCAAAAAGGGCCTGCGAGCTGGCCCCCATACCAAAACATAGCATCGTGGATGTGATCACGGCGATCTTGTCCTGGCCTACGGGCAGAGGATGCGTGTCATACCACCAGTTCAAACCGAAATACCAGATACTCAGATCCAAGAGGCCGAAACCAACAACCAGAAGCCCCATGACGGCGCCGGCCGAGAATGCCACGCGCAACCCGGAGTTCAGGCTCTTCTGGGCGGCGTTCGTCGTGCGGGCGCTGGCATTGGTCGCCATCTTCATGCCGAGAAAACCGCAAAGGCCTGAAAACAAGCCGCCCGTCAAAAAAGCAAAGGGGACAACTGGGGCCAAATTCCCCAGCTTAACCAATATGTTTAAAATGACAAAAACAACGACAAAGAAGATAGCAACGACCGTATACTGACGCTTCAGATAGGCCGCGGCCCCAACTTTTACCGCTTGTGCGATCTCGCGCATCCGCGGCGTGCCTTCGTTCCGCCGAATGACGGTCCACGCCAAAAAACCGGCGAACCCGAGAGCTAAAAGCGAACCCACAGGAGCCAAATACAACAGGTCAAACATGTTCCTCCCCCTTTGTTTTGATGAAAGTATTTCTCGCTTCTCTCGAAAGGACGTTTCCGTTCAAAATAAAAATTTTGCCCTTACTATAATACACGGCCTCTATTTTGGCAAGAGATATTTGGCTCCTCGTGTAAACATCTTGTGGGCACCTGTCTGCGACCAGTCTCGCAGGGTCCGGACGGGTTCCGCAGAAAGCGGAATACCGCCCGCACTTGCCATCCGAATAAGGCAAGGTGTGGCTCTTCAAATGGAGCCAGGTGCATCCAGATACTTCCAAGATACGCTCCCTCCGCTTACCAAAAGAGGCCGCTCCAGAGCGCAGCGCCAAGTCCCAAAAAGACGGCGGCCATGACCAATTTAATGAGCCCCAGGTGCTTTTTGGCAAAGGTCTCGAAATCCCTGGAAGTCGTACCGACAAGGGCAAGGATCAGGACGACGACAAGGGGAATAATAAACATGAGATTGTAGACAAGAAGATAAAACAAGGCTCGGATGCGCATCGAACCTTCCCTCAGGACGATGACGATTGTCGGAAGATAAAGCTGTCCCGTGCAGACGGCTTCAAGGACCGATATCAGGAATCCAACGATGAGGGCACTGATGAAAAGCCCGCCCATCGCCTTTCTCTGTTCGCCGGTCCCTTTGCGATAATACGCCCCCACAATGGCGTGGATTTTGTTTTTGACGATACGGGGCAGCTGCAAGGCCATGTCGTCTGTCCGGCCTGTCTTTTTATAATAAAGGTAATCACGGACCGCCAAGCAGCCCAATAAAATGCTCAACGCCCCCACCAGGAAGTAGAGCGCCTTGGACAGCCAAAAAATTGCATCAAGCTTGTAGAGAATATTGAAAAGGCCTAGGCCTATGGCCAGATATGTCAAAAAAACCGCCAGGATATAGGCGCCGCCGATCAAGAGCATCTCCCGGCGGCGATAACCCATGAGGCTCAAAAAAGATACGAAGAAGACGATAACGGTAAATGCGCAGGGATTGACCCCGTCGACGAGCCCCGCGCCGATGACGGCAAGCGGGCCGAAGGAGCGGAAGTGTTCCAGGATATTGACGCCGGGCCGCAAAGGCAAGGCCTCTGAGCCGCCGCCGCGCAGCTGCTCCTCGATCACAGACTGCAGATGATCGGCATTATCAGCTAGCCCGATCAGGACGCGCTTGCCGACCACGACCGTCGGGGTCCCCAGCTTTTTGTCCAGGTCTTTTTCCAGTTGCAGAAAAATCTCGTAATTCTCTCTTTGGAGAATATCCAGGTAAGTCCAGTGGACGCGGCTACCGAACTTCTCTGCCAGAGGAGGAATCACGTCATGAAGCAGCCTTACGCAGGCCCCGCAGTGAGGCTGATGAAAAATCTTGACCTCAACGGCATTTGCGGCGGACACGTCCAACGCCGCCAGCCGGCCGCTGAAAGACAAAACCATCCAAAGCCAAAACACTAAGGCCATCGGAGTCTTATATCTCATGGTTTCCTCTCGTTTGAATATTTATCTTACCGCAAAAAGCAGGCTGATACAGAAAATTTCTTCGCCGCCAGAAACTTCATCTTTTCGCCGACGTCAATTTTGAGGTAATCTCTTCCATGAGGTCTTCCATGGCGAGGATACCCACAAGCTCGGCCCCCTTGTAGACGGCCGCCATATTCTCCTTCTGCGGCTGGAGACGCGAGAAAACCTTGTCCAGGCTCTCTTCCTGTTCCACCCGCACGATCGGACGGACCAAAGACGGCCAGTCACGGAAATCCGCATAAAAGATATCGAAAATGTTCACCATGCCCTTGAGCTCTTTGCCGCTAAAAACCGGGAACCGTGTAAATGACGAAACACGGATTTTCTTTTTCAAAGAGGCGATGTCTTCGGCAATGTCAAAACTCACAACTTCCTTTAAAGGAACCATGATGTCTGCGGCGTGCGTCAAGGTCATATCGAAGATCTTGTCGATGGCTTCTTTTTCCTGCGGCTCAAGGATCCCCTCGCGGGATATATCCTTGATCAGGGACTTGACTTCGTCCTTCGTCAAGAAGGGGTTCTTCTTGAGGCCCGTCGGACTGACCATGCGCGCGATCGCCGAGGCCAGAAAGCTGAAAAAAGCCACGAGAGGCAAAAGAAGTCTCGAGAAGAATTCAACAGGGCCGGCGGCGGCCAAGACAAGCCTGTTGGCATGATACCGCGCCACGGTCTTTGTCAACAACTGGGCAAAAATGAACGACAGGGGCGTCATGACCAGCGTTGCCGCCAAGGCCGCATAGAGAGGTATGAATTCTGCGAAAACGGCCGTCGCGCAGGCGGAAGAGACGACGACGCAAAGGTTCGTCCCGACAAGCGTCGTCGCCAAAAGACGGTCTGGCTTCTTAAGAAGGTCGTGGACAAGAATGGCTCTTTTGTTTTTCTTTTCAATCAGATGTATAAGCTTTAAAAAATTCACGGACGTGAAAGCCGTCTCTGCGCCGGAAAAGAAGGCTTCCCCTATCCATGCCAGACCAATGAAAAAGAAAAAAATACCTAAGCCCATTTTTTAAGAATCATGCTTTTGATGCGGCGGCCTGCGACTTTTTCCACTGTAAACTCGCCGTCCTGCGTCTGGATGCTTTCGCCTTCAGATGGGATCTTGCCGAAGACATCAAGGAGAAAACCCGCCATCGTCTCGTAATCCCCTTTGTTGATGCGCAGACCGCATATCCGGGCGGCCTCCTCCACCGACACCTTTCCGCTCAGACGGAAGACACCCCTATCCAGAGACTCAACCATCTTTTCCGGGGCCTTAAACTCGTCGTGGATCTCTCCGAAAATTTCCTCTAAGATATCCTCCAATGTCACGAGCCCGGCGGTCCCGCCGTACTCATCGACGACGACGGCAATCCTGACATCCTGTTTATAAAAATCCTTGATGAGGTCGCTGATCCTTTTGGTGGCTGGCACGAACATGGCGGGCCTGACCAGATCCGCGACAGGCCTTTCGGGCTCAAGAAACAGGTCCTTGGCGGACACTACGCCCTGGATGTTGTCAAAAGACCCCTTGTAGACAGGGAACCTGGAATGCATGCCTGCGCGGGCCGCCTCGCGGACCCTGGCCGCGTCCCATTCCAGGGAAATCGCCTTGATGTCCATGCGGGGCGTCATGACTTCCTGGGCCGTTGTTGTGGTCAGCTCCAAAATCGAAACAACCATCTCCTTCTCGTTCTTACCGACAATGCCGTGCTTGTGGACGACTTCGATGACGGTCTTGAATTCCTCCTCCGTCAGGGTCGGCTCCTTTTTCGGCTGCCACCCCATGGCGGAGATGATCGTATCGCAAATCTTCGTCGACAAAAACAAGAACGGCCGGAAAAGACGTTCAAAAACATACAGGGGCCCGGACAAAAGATAGCTCAGACGCTCATTGTTGTGGATGGCGATGGTCTTAGGCGTCACCTCGCCGAAGAGAAGCAGAATGAAGGTCGTCACGCCGATCGAGGCGCTGACGCCGGCATCTCCCCAAAAATCCATCAATAACGATGTCATGACCGCGGCGATCGCGATATTCACCAGGGTATTTCCGGCCAGGATAGTCGTCAAACACCGCAAAGGATTCTCCATCAGCCTAATGATCCTGGAGGTGTCGCGGCCGCTCTGCGCGAGTCTTTTAATCTTGATGGAATCAAGAGAAAACAGGGCTGTCTCGGAGGCGGAGAAAAACGCCGACAAGAACAACAAAACGGCAAGCAGGACGAATTTTAGGATCGCGGGATGGATCATTATAGATCAGGCACGCAGCCGCAGACTCAGGTCAAACAATGTCCGGACGAGAAAAGATTGTAAAAAGATCACAAGAAAGATCGCGATAACGGGAGAAATATCAATACCGAACTGGAATAATGGCGGCAAGGCGCGGCGGATAGGGGCCAAAACAGGCTCAGTCACAGCCCGCAAGAATTGGACGATCGGATTCGAAGGATCAGGGTTGACCCAGCTGATCAAGGCCCGGATGATAATGATCCAGTAATACGCCGTCAGGGCCATATCGAGCACCTGGGCCGCCGCAGATAAAAGATTTGAAATGGCAAACATATGGCTGGATCTCCTCGAAACCCTGTAATGTTTATAGCAAATCCGCCGGGGGCGGTCAAGGCCCGGCTTTTAAAGGACGCGCAAGCAGGAGTCCCGCGGTATAACGCGTGGGACGGCCTCCCCTTCCGCCTTAGTTATGCTCGCAGCCAAAGCCGCAGGCATAACCAATCCTTAGCCTCTAACAGGGAGGATTGAGACGCAGACTTTTTCTGAACGCACCGAGATCGGTAAAAAGGCTGTCGGGATTCTGTCGCTTCAGCTCTCTGAGGCTGCTTGAGCCGGTGGCAATGGCGACGGTTGAGATGCCGGCGCGCTTTCCTGTCTGGATATCAATGGCCATATCTCCGATATAAACCGCCTCAGACCTCCGGCCGCCGAGGGCCTTAAGGACCCTGCAAAGGATCAGAGGATGAGGCTTGTAGTATTTCCTGCCGCAGCCCTGCGCAGACGAACCACAGAGCCGGTCGGCACACAAGACCTTGTCGAAAAGATGTTCCGCATCCAGATGTTTGATGATGATCCGCGTAAAGCGTGTCGGCCGATTGCTGGCAACGGCCGTCTTGGCTCCTATTTTCTTAAGATAACAAAGCAAAGACCTGGCAAAGGGCATCCAGCGCACGTGTCTTTTGAGATCAATGGCATGTCTCTTCCTGTAACACGCCAGAATTTGCGGCAATCGGCCGGCTGGCACAAAAGGCTCAAGCAGCTTCCTGTCTCCCCATCCGACGGCCTTCTTGATCACGCTGGCCGGGCGAGACGGATAACCATACGCCCGCATGCAGGCATTAAAACTTTTGATGATGGCCGGGTAGGCATCTATAAGGGTCCCGTCCAAATCAAAAATAAATATCTTTTTTCTTGTCATGGAATAAAGAGCCCCGTTAAGGTGCCGGACTTAACGGGGCCGGGTCATATCTCTAAACCTTCACTGTGATTTTCTCTTCACGTCAGAGCCACGCTTCACGACGGATTTTGTACGTTATCCGTTTCCGTCACGGCATTCATGGCTGCAAGCTCTTCATCCACCTGCCCTTGACTCACGGTCGTATCCCCCTGGTCCATCACGTCCACCGGAGACTCTGCCGTCGTATCCACCACTGTATCCGCAGCCATTGTCTCTTCCTGCGAAGGAGAAGACGTCGAAGTATTGGCGACAGAAGAAGAATTCTTTGGCTGTTCTCCGGACGGCCTGTCCACAACGATCATCTCGGCGATGCTCTTGCCATCCTTCATCCTGTAGTCCGCCGTAATGCGGTCGCCGGCCTTGATATCGGAAAGACTCTTGACGTTCTCAAACAACGTCTTGGTGGTCAACAAAAGCGTCGTCTTGACCTCTTCATAGGTATTGTAATCCAGGTGTTTGATCGTCACTGACGGAACTTCCTGGTCGGTGCTGACGACCTCGCCCCACACCCACTCTGTCGGAGCTTCTTCGTCTTTGATCTCCATCACGGTCGCCTTCGGCGTTGTCTCCGCAATGGCCTGCTTGGCCTTTTGATCCGCTGCAGCAGGAACCGCCGTGGCGGCGGCGCCTGTCGGCGGCTGGCCTGTCGGCGGCTCTTGGGCTGCTGGCGCCGCCGTCATCTCGTTGGCTGGCGCCGGGTTGACGGCCATCTCATTCATGGCAGCCGGAACCTCGATCGCGTTCTCCTCTGGAGCCGCCTCTTCTGCATTCTGTTGCGCCTGCGTCCCTGCCGCCGCGGCAAAGACAAAACAAATCGCTATCAAACCGACACTCCACTTCCTTAAGTCAAACATCCCGCACCTCCTTGATTTTGCATATAAATGGGTTTTGTTTCTCACAAAATCAACCCCACGCCTGCGCAGGAAATTTTTCCGGATGGCCGTCCTGGCGAGTCCGACGGCCTACCCTGGAAAAATTTACAAGCGCTTAGGCAAGGGGAAAAATTACCTTTGTCTCTATCCATTAAAATACGTATTCAGCCTCTCGGCAAGTTGTGTGCAGGCCGCAAACGCCTCTGCCGTCAAGGCCACCGAAAGACCGCTGCATCCGCAACTGGTCGTCACGAGGGCGCCATTGACTAATAGCTCTCTATGGCCCATGAGTTCCTGCCAGATGCGGTCCAGGAGTCCTTCGCTTTCGATATCTTCATTATTAGGGACGATACCTATAGCGGGAATGCCGCCCCTCTTCAAAAATCTGTCAACGGCCTTGTCATACAAAAGCAATTTATCGAGATACCCGTAGGCGTCGAAATTCAAAATGTCGATATGCGTATCCAGAACCAGTTCCCAGTCGGTATTGCCGCAACAATGCAGCCCGGCCAAAGCGCCGTTCTGGTGGATCACGGCGACAACCTGATTGATCTTTTCTACGATCTTTTCCTTAGGCAGTGCGCACTGGCTCGTCCCAATGGCGACAAGATACGGCTCGTCGATAAAAATAATGACTTTTGTCCGGCCCGTCACGCGCAAAAGGCGGATCAACCAGGCGCTCTTGAGCGCCAAAAACCCGCCCAGCATCTCAAAAAAATCCTGATTGTATACGACAGGATTCTTGTTCTCGTCTAAGAGCGTCAATCCCAGGCTGACGGGACCGATAAGCTGGGCCTTGACCCACTGATCCCATCCGGCAGCCGTCAGCCGTTCCGCCAGAACATACAACCCTTCGGCGTAGGGGCGGCTGATGGAAAAATAATCCACCTCGGAGGCCTGTATGTTCTGGAAACACTGCTCGAATTTTTCAAGGTAATCGTCTTTGCGCGTATCCACCCAGACGCTTTTCTTTACCTCGTCCACGCAGACGCCCGGAAGGTTCTCCGTGAACTGGACATACATATTCTCACAAACAGAACGACGGGGCAACTGCGGACAAAACGGAATATTCTTGTGGAAGCTCCCCA
>CAZAYJ010000003.1:2129-17118 GCA_964489335.1 uncultured Planctomycetia bacterium | reverse complement strand
GCCAGGCTCGCTGAATTCCTTAAGGATTTCAGCGAGCCTGGCGGGATCCGGCGGCTGGGAAAGGATGGATTTTTCGTCCATCAGACCACAAGCGTCTTCGTAGGTCGAACGGCCGTCACGGTAAATGACACCCACGGGAATCACGTCCCCCCATTGGAAGGCTTTTTCAAAAGCCAGAAGCTTATTGTGAGCGTCGTAATCCTGGGGCAACGGCTGTATCCTCTGCTTATACCAGGCAAAATTATTCCTCTTGTTGAAAGTAACGCACGGCTGAAGCACGTCAACAAGGGAGAAGCCCTTAAAAGCCACTGCCTGCTGAATCATGGAAGACAAATGCCCTTTGTCTCCCGAGAAACTGCGCGCCACAAAACCTGCGCCCAGCGCGATCGCCATGGCCAAAGGATGTATGGGTTCGTTGATGACGCCGCGGGGCTGGACCTTTGTGACGAAACCAGGGTCACTGGTCGGCGATGCCTGCCCCTTTGTCAGGCCGTAGACCTGATTGTCATGCACGATCACCGTGATGTCGATGTTGCGCCTGATGGCATGGATGAAATGGTTCCCGCCTTCACCGTAAATATCTCCGTCGCCAGAAGTAACGATGACGTGCAGGTCTTTGTTCGCCAGCTTGATCCCCGTGGCGGCCGGAATAGCGCGTCCGTGCAGGCCGTTGAAAAAATTACAATTCAGGTATTGCGGCTCTTTGGCGGCCTGGCCGATGCCGGACACCAAGACCGTCTTGTGCATATCCAGGTCCAGCTTAACCAAAGCATCTTTCAAGGCATCGAGGATGCTGAAATTGCCGCATCCCGGACACCAAGCCGTTTCAAAATTCCCGAGATCTTCGAGACGCATCATCGGCGGCCTCCTTTCTTCCGGAGTCTCTGGTAGGCGCCGACGATCTCTTGCGTGGTAAACGGTAAGCCGTCGTACCTGGAGATGCGCCGATCCATGATGATGCCGGTCGTGCGCGTGATGAGGTCCGCGAACTGGCCGGTGAAATTGTTCTCAACGACAACGGCCGGGCGCTTTTTGTTCAAAAAACCAAAATGCTTGCGATTCAGGGGCCACAGGTCCTCAAAATGTGCCAGGGCGATACTGATGCCGTCCGCACAAAGCGTATCAACGGCCTCCTTCAATGCGCCATATGTCGAACCCCATCCTATCAGGACTTCCCTGGCGTTTCTTGGACCATACCATAAAGGCGCCTTGGCTTCTTTCAAGAGTCCCTGCGTCTTACGGTTGCGTTTCTCGACCATGCGGGGACGAACCTCGTCCAAGTCTTCCGTAATCCGACCATATTCGTCATGCTCATCGCTGTCGGCCGTGACGAAACAATAAGGATTCCCCGGCAAGGCGCGCGGGGAAACGCCGGACTTCGTCAACAGAAAGCTCTTGTGATCTTTGGTCTGCTTCAACTCTTCTTCGGACATAAGATAGCGCTGAATGCGTATCTTTTCAGGATGCAAAGCGTCAATCGTCGCAAAAGAATCCATCAGAAGTTGATCCGTGAGGATGATGACAGGGATACGGTATTTATCCGCAAGATTGAAGGCGCGGGCTGTCGCATAAAAGCATCCTTCGATGTCCGCCGGAGCCGTCACAACACGCGGAAATTCCCCGTGGCCCGCATGAATGGCGAAAAGGAGGTCTTCTTGCGCAGTCCTTGTCGGCAATCCCGTGGCAGGCGCCGGGCGCTGGGCAAGCACAATGACGACAGGCGTCTCGACCATACCCGCAAGACTCAGACCTTCAACCATCAGGGCAAAGCCGCCACCGCTGGAAGCGGTCATGGCGCGGACGCCGGCAAAAGAAGCCCCCAAAGCCATGTTGATGGATGCGATCTCATCCTCGGATTGCTCAACGACTATATGGCATAATTCCGCCTTGGACGCCAGATAGGTCATGATTCCTGTCGACGGACTCATGGGATAAGCGGAAATAAACTGGCATCCGGCCGCGAGCGCGCCAAGGGCCACGGCCTCGCTGCCGCCGACCAACATCTTCGGTTTTCCGGCAGGCCGGCTCATATCCGCCGTCTTTACGGCGGGGGCCAGCTTGCGTGCGAAATCATACCCTGCGCGGGCGACCTTGACGTTCGTCTCTGCGGTCTCTTTGTCTTTTTTACCGAAGCTCTGCAGCAAAAACGCAAAAAGATCTTCAGGGTCGAAATTCAAAAGCCCTAAAACGAGGGACGCGGCGACGGTGTTGACCATGAGCTTATTGCCCCCGGACGTGGAAGCCAGCTCTGTCATCGGCACATCCAGCATGCGGCCCGTTCCGACGGGAAATGTGGCCTGTCTGGAATCATAAATCACGATGGAGTCTTTGCCGAGCTCTTTTACATGGCAGGAACTCTCTTGATCCAAGGCGACAAGGATGTCGGTTTTCAAAGAGGGGCTGTGAACAGGATGATCCGCAATGCGGACCGCAAACCAGTTATGTCCGCCCCTGACACGGGACTGGACGACCTGGTTCGCAAAGACATAATAACCTTTGCGCGCAAAAAGGCGGGACAAAAGGCTGCCGACGGCCTGAAGCCCCTGGCCCGCTTCACCGGCAATCTTGATCGTCAGATCGACCTTAAACATAAATGAACCTTCGTCATTTAAAGAACTTTTCCCCTTGCGCCCAGTTGGCGCCGTCCACCTCGTCAATGACAAGATATGTGGCCTCTTTAGGTTTGTTGGCAACGCGCAAGAGCGTATCAGAAAATTCTTTTGCGATCTTCTGTTTCTGTTCGCGGGACAGCTTCCCGACGACCTTCAAGTTGATGTACGGCATACGTCCTCTCTTTGTTCACAAGAACGCTGACGGCACACACGCTCCTGTTTGATTTTGATCTATTACGACGAAGACTGGATGACGAAAATGGCGCTCAAGGCAAAAAGGTTGGGCCAGAGATGGATCAGATGATGGCGACCCAGATAATAAGTACGCAGAATGCGGACGTTCTTTTCAACGCAGAAATTCCTGAAATCGGTTATGCTCAGGAAATGAAGGTTAGGCGTATTGTACCAGCGATAAGGCAACGACGGCGTCACCGGCGTCTCGCCCAAAAAGAAAAGCCGCAGCCGCGCGCTGATATACGCGAAGTTGGGAAAACCGACGATGACATTCTTGCCGACGCGCAGGGCCTCCTTGAGGACAAAATCAACCTTCTTGGTCTCCTGCATACTCTGGTTCAGGATCACGTAGTCGAAGGATTTATCCGGATATTCGATAAGGCCGGAATCGATATCGCTGTGAAAGACGCTTAAGCCCTTCTCAACGCACCTGTAGATCGCCTCCTCCGACAACTCGATTCCCTGGACGCGGGCCCCTTTTTCCTTGGCGAGGAAATAAATCAGATCCCCTTCGCCGCAGCCCAAATCCAGGACCCTGGAGCCGGGATCGACGATCTGATAGATGATCTTATGGTCCAGACGCACGGTATTGAATGTCATATCTCCCTCGACGGAACGCTAAGCGTGAACGCCGATGCGAACCCTTTTACCTTTTGACGTCGTAACCCCGGTATGTCTTATCCAGGAAATGCTTGATCAGATGCGTCTCTTCTTCGATCTCAAGCAAAAACGCATCGTGCCCGTATGTGGAATTAATCTCGCAGTACGTGGCGTCGGCGTGCCTTCTTTTGAGCTGACGGACGATCTCCTGGGACTGATAGAGGGGATACAGCCAGTCCGACCGGAAGGCGATGACCAAAAACCGCGTATTAATCCGGGGTTCGGTCGAACTCAGCTTGGCGGCCGAAACATCGAAATAATCCATCGCCTTGGTGATATACAGATAGGAGTTGGCGTCAAACCGTTTGACGAAATTGTCCCCGCGGTACCGCAGGTATCCCTCCACCTCAAAATCCGTCTTGAACTGGAAGCTGTAATCCTTTTCTTTCAGACGCCGGGAAAACTTTTCCTCCATAGACCTGTCGCTCATATACGTGATATGCCCGATCATGCGCGCAACGGCCAGCCCCCTCTCCGGCTGTCCATGGCCGTAATAATCCCCTTCCCGCCAATCGGGATCCGCCATAACAGCCTGACGCCCGACCTCGTCGAAAGCGATCTGTTGCGGCGAATGCTTCAAAGCCGTTGCAATCGGGATAGCACAGCGCACGCGCTCAGGGTATGACGCCACCCATTGGAGCGTCTGCATCCCCCCCATAGAACCACCGCAAACACAAAGAAGCCTGCCGATACCCAAATGGTCGATAAGATACCTCTGGGCATTCACCATGTCGCCGATCGTAATGATAGGGAAATCAAGCCCGTAGGGCCTGCCTGTAGCCGGATTGATGGAAGAAGGCCCCGTGGAACCCTTGCAGCCACCGATGACGTTGGAACAAATCACAAAGTATTTATCCGTATCAAAGGCCTTGCCCGGCCCAATCATCGCATCCCACCATCCAGGGTCCTCATCCCCCTGATGGAACCCGGCCGCGTGGGCGTCGCCTGACAAGGCGTGACAAATCAATACGGCGTTGCCCTTGTCTGCATCGAGCTTGCCGTAAGTCTCGTAAGCCAGCGTGATAGGCCCGAGTTTTTGGCCGCCGTCAAGCAAAAGCTCCTGCGGCGGCGCGGCAAAAGTAAAATATTGGGTCTCGACGACCCCTAGTCTATTTTTTTTGTCCATATCATTTCTAGTCAACTTACTGCCTGTCTGTCTTCTGAAAATCAAGGTTGCGCTCGACACCGGCCCGCTCACTGACTCGCGGGCACGCATAGCCGACGCGACTTATTCGTCGCGTCATGCGTCCTGAAACAGCCACGTCGACAGATATCTCTCGCCCGTATCCGGCAGGATAACGACAATCGTCTTGTCCTTCGATTCTTTTCTCTTCGCTACCTCCAACGCCGCCCACATGGCGGCGCCGCTGGATATCCCGACCAAAATCCCTTCTTCCTTTGCCAGTCGGCGTGCCGCGATGCCGGCGTCCTCATGAGACACTGTCAGAATCTCATCAACGATCTCCCTATCGAGCACCTGCGGGACAAAACCGGCCCCAATCCCCTGGATCTTGTGCCCTCCGGGTTTTCCGCCAGAAAGAACAGACGAATCCTTAGGTTCCAATCCTATGACTTTAACAGAGGGTTTCTTTTTTTTCAAGACCTCGCCAACACCCGTGATCGTGCCCCCCGTGCCGATACCTGCGATGAACACATCCACTTTCCCATCTGTATCATTCCATATTTCTTCGGCCGTCGTACGGCGATGGACCTCAGGATTCGCCGGATTATTGAACTGCTGCGGCATAAAACTGCCAGCCGTCGCCCTCGTCAGCTCTTCGGCCTTTTCCACGGCGCCTTTCATCCCCTTTGCGCCTTCGGTCAATACAAGTTCCGCCCCGAGGATCTTAAGTAATTGCCGACGCTCGATCGACATCGTGTCCGGCATGGTCAGGATCAGTCTGTAACCTTTGGCCGCGGCCACAAAAGCCAGCGCAATCCCTGTATTGCCGCTCGTCGGCTCGACAATGACAGAGCCTTTCTTGAGCCTGCCTGACTTTTCTGCGGCCTCGATCATGGCGTAGCCGATCCTGTCCTTGACGCTGGAAAGCGGATTAAAAGACTCCAGCTTTGCCAAAATCGTCGCCTCAAGGCCGGCACTAAGTTTATTGATTCGGACCAACGGCGTGTTGCCTATGGTCTTGGTAATATCCTCATATATTCTGGACATAAATACCTCCTTCGTCCGGGATGCCTTCTTAAGATGCCTTCTTCAGCGCCTGTTCGATATCCGCCAGGATGTCATCAATATGCTCGATGCCGATGGAAAGGCGGATAAAGTCCGGCGTCACGCCCGTGGCCAGCTGCTCTTCAGAACTGAGCTGCTGGTGTGTCGTCGTCGCCGGATGGATGGCCAAAGACTTGGCATCGCCGATATTGGCCAGATGTGAGATCAACTCCAAGCTGTTGATGAATTTTTTGCCGGCCTCAAGCCCGCCTTTGATGCCGAAGCCGATGATGGCGCCGGCGCCCTTAGGCAGATACCTGGTAGCACGCGATTTTTCAGGGCTCGCATCGAGCCCGGGATAGTTGACCCACGAAACCTTGGGATGCCTTTCCAAAAATTTCGCCACAGCCAGCGCATTCTCCGAATGCCGGATCATCCGCAAAGGCAGGGTCTCCAGACCCTGAAGGTGCAAAAACGAATTAAACGGTGCGATCGCCGGCCCCAGGTCACGCAACAAGGTGACGCGCGCCTTGATAATGTAGGCAATGTTCCCCAAAGGTTTAAGCGCTTCAACAAAATCGATCCCATGATAACTCGGATCAGGACCTGCGATCAGCGGGAATTTGCCGCCCCGGGTCCAATCGAATTTTCCGGAATCAACGATGAGCCCGCCGAGAGACGTCCCATGTCCACCGATGAACTTTGTCGCGGAATAAACCACGATATCTACGCCGAAATCGATCGGACGCAACAGATACGGCGTTACTGTATTGTCCAGGACAAAAGGCACACCGTTTTTGTGCGCAATGGCCGCAATGCCCTCAAGATCCGCAACATCCAGCTTCGGGTTGCCGACAGATTCCGCATAGACGGCTTTGGTCTTAGACGTGATCGCCTTCTCGAACGCCTTCAGGTCGTTGGATTTGACGAATTTAACCGTAACGCCGAGACGTTTGAAAGTATAATGAAAAAGCGTGTATGTCCCACCATAGAGGTTATCGGCTGAAACGATCTCATCCCCTGCCTGGGCAATATTCAAGAGCGCCAGCGTGATGGCTGACTGGCCGCTGGCAACAGCCAGGGCTCCGGCACCGCCGTCCAAGAGCGCAATGCGCTTCTCAAAGACTTCAGTCGTCGGATTCATAAGACGCGTATAGATATTGCCGAACTCTTTTAAGGCAAAGAGATTAGCGGCGTGTTCCGTGCTCTTGAATTGATAAGACGTTGTCTGATAGATCGGGACAGCCCTCGAGCCCGTGGTCGGGTCGGATTCCTGCCCGCCATGGAGCGCCAGAGTCTCGATTCTTAATCTTTCCTCATGTTTTGCCATCACAAACCTCCCGCGTTCTGCTGATTTTCCTATTATCCCTAAAACAAACATTCCCCACAATATATATTTTCATTTGGCGACCTCCCTTTTTGTCCTTAGAACGCGTACTGAGCGCTTAACACGAAACCGTCTCCCAATCCCTGTCTTGTGTTACCGGACTTGGTATAGCTGGCCGTATTCGTATAGGCTGCAATAAGGGTCAAATTCTTATTCGGGAGCCATGCCGCATGCACATTCCAGTAATTGGCGTTTTTATAGCTGGAAAACTGTTCTCCCTGCTTGAATTCATACCCCAGCACAAAACCATGAGGAAGGACAAGATCAATGTTGGCAAACCCCGTCAGTTTTCTGTCGTCATGAAAACCGAGCACCCCAGTCACGAATTCCTGAGAAGAAAGAAGACCGCCGGACAAAATAACGGGTAGCGGAAAAACCCCGGCAATCGTCTTCGTCGCAACAAGATACCAATCCTGACCGCTCGTCCTTAAGGGAAACCCCAGTTCATGGACACTCTTGTCGCTCGTGGTCTTGTATATCGTTCCCACAGAAACAGCGGGGACGAACTTCAAATTAAAGGAATCCTCTGGAAGTATCAAAAACTTGACCCCAACGTTGTTCTTATGAAATGTAGGATGGTCCTCCCAGGCGACCGTTTCATATCCATAGGATATCTCCAGCCTCCTGGCCACCGTCGTCGCGACGCCAAGGGCGGTCCAGTCGATCTTGGCATCCCCCAGGTTCACATACCACCCGCCGAATCTCGGCGCGCTGACCTCGACCTTGCCGACCTTGTAATGGATCCCGTCTTCGCCCGCATCGGCCACATAAGCCAACGGGTTAAAAGCAACACCGCCGACACCCTCCAGGTTAACGAAAGGCGGTCCTGCGGATACGTCTTGGACGGAAAATACAACCGTCAGCGCTAAAAATGCTGCAAACAATATCAACTTTCTCATTTTGTGTCTCCTCGTTGATTTTGCGCATTTACTCCAGCTGACTGGTTGCAGGACGCGTTTGATTTATTTTAAAAACATTCCTCCGGCAATCCGGTAAGGAATAATTCATGAAAGGATATCCTAAATCCCACCCCCTTCCTCGATTTTCCAGGCGTCATCAAAGCGCGTTCTTTCTGTCACTTCAATCTGGATGATCTTGGCGTCATGGACCTTGATCGTCACCGTGCCGTATGTCAAAGACCGTACCGCATCATGGATTTCTTTAATGATCGCATCATTGACTATGTTGGGTTGCTGTTTCAAGCTCATCCTTTTCCTCCTTCATACCTATATATAAAATAAAAAGCCCACTCATCCGTCTTGTCTCTTTTGGTAGTGGGCTGTCCCGTCCTACGCACCGGATTGTGACAATAGGTTACACGAACGGGCCCCCTCTACCCCGAAGACAACACATCGTCCGACACATCATATCCTGCGAATATATGGCCATTCCATCTCTCCTAAATTTAAATTACATACTCAAGCGCGCGGCAACGAACATCAACCCTTGCCGCCAAATCTTCGAATGTCACGTAATCGACAATATCAGATGTGGCCCGCGCCACATCCTGCCATATCTTCCTGAATACGCATTGATATATATCTCTACACGCTGTATATTCATGGCGGACGCAAGCAATGGGCTCTATGGGGCCTTCAATGAAGCGCACAACATCCCCGACCGTGATTTTGTCCGGGGCCTTTGCCAATAAAAACCCTCCCACCTTGCCTCGCCGGCTTTCCACGAAACCGCCTTTTTTCAGATCCATCAAGACCTGCTCTAAAAATTTGACAGGGGCATCGATGCGTTTGGCCATCTGGTGGATCGTCACCAACTCTTCTCCGTAATGCAGAGCCAGATCCAAAACAGCCTTAAGCGCGTAATCTCCCCGATAAGTTACTTTCATGACCAATCCTTGATAATCTTATAATCTCTATCAACATAGTAGAGTTTACATGACAATAAAAAATTGTCAAGTATTTTCTAAGAAATTTTTTAGGGCTTGATTTTCGCCGCATGAAGAACCTTGACGGTTCCTGCCGGCATGGGGTATTTGACAAGATCTTTGCGCCGCACCCACCGATGAGTCATATCTTCCTTTGGAAGAGGCGCCACCTCGCACTCAAAAGCAAAAAGCCTAACCTGAAACTTTGTATAAGCATGTCGGATTGTTGCCACATGGCGGACGGACAGGATATCGGCACCCAATTCCTCTTTGAGTTCCCGCACCAAAGCCCTCTGTGGCGTCTCATCTCTTCTCACTTTGCCTCCCGGCAACTCCCAAAAACCGGCAAGCAACCCTGTCGAGGGACGTTTTTGTAGAAAAAGCGCATTTTTGCGGCGGATGATACCGACAACGGCTTCAATTTTTTGAGTAGTCATTCTCTTTTTAGGAGGGAATGCCTCCTGGACACCCTGTGCGTAAGCCCGACAGTCGGTTTTTAAAGGACAATCCGGACAGGCGGGATCGTCAGGCTTACAGACCAACGCGCCCAATTCCATCAAGCCCTGGTTGAAGATGCCTGGATGCAAGGCCGGCATGACATCCTGAAGAAATAAATAAATACTCCGGTCAAGGACGGAAGACTCCCCTTTGAGCATCCGCAGGCGGCAAATCACGCGGCGCACATTGGCATCGACGATGGGTTGACGCTGTCCAAAGGCAATGCTCAACACCGCTCCTGTCGTATAAGGCCCGAAACCGGGCAGCTTCCTTAAGGATTCCCGGCTGCACGGCACGCGGCCGTCGTATTCCCGGACAATAATCCCAGCTGCCCGATGCAAATTCTTCGCACGGCCGTAATATCCCAGCCCCTGCCATGATGTCAAGATATCTTCAAGCGAAGCGCGGGCTACATCACGCACAGACGGGAAACGGCGCACCCACCGCTCATAGTAAGGGATAACGGTCCCGACAGTCGTCTGTTGGAGCATAATCTCGGAGACCCATATCTTGTAGGGATCGCGAGTCCGGCGCCAAGGAAGCTTGCGGTGATTTTTTTGATACCAGCGGATGAGCCTGATCGTCCAGGCGGCGGGATTGCCGAGGTTTTTCATCAGTCCTGTTTCTCTGACGCCTTCAGATTTTTCTGCGTCTCGCTGAGCTTGTCCAGAAAAGCATTGATCTCTTCGACGCTTTTTTTATTACCGCGCTTCTCAAAAATATCCCTGGCCTCGACAAGGCAGGAGCGGGATTTGGAATATTCTTCGTTCATAAAATATACCATGCCCAGGTCATAAAAAGCCTTTGGATCCTGCGGCGCGAGTTTTGTCGCCTTCAGATAGGCATCGATCGACTCGGGATATTTTTTTAGAGATGAATACGACGCCCCCAGGCGCATATAGACATCAACGCCGCAAGCGCCGTTTTTGACGGCCGTCTCGAAATATGTCGCTGCGTTCTGGAAATCTCCCATCCCATAATACAAGGACGCGAGGTTATAGCTGGCCTCGCCTGAGGTCGGATCAAGGTCCAGCGCCTTCTGAAAATCCGACCTCGCCTGCGTCGCATCGCCGCTCAAGACATAAACGATACCCAGCAGATTATACGTCCGGGGATAGGACGGTTCCATGATGACGGCCTTGCGCAACTCTTCTGCGGCGTATTCCAGCATCCCCTGACGTAAAAAATCCAGCCCTTTGAAAAGAAGCGCTGCATAGGTCGGACCGATCCTCCGGCGGTCAAGATCATCGAGAACCTTAAGAGAACTCAGCAGTGTCGTGTTGGATGGGTCTTCCTTGAGACTTGCCTCAAATTCCTTGCGTGCCTCTTCGAACGCCCCCTGGGAAGCCCTCTCCATCCCCCTGACGAAATGGAGTGAAGCCTCAGACTGCGCCTCTCCGGAGACTGCGCCGCACAGAAGTAAGACACAACAAACAGCCAGCGGCACGATGCCGCACCATCTTCCCGCCTTCATCATCAGCGCTCCATGTTCCGCCATGGTTTTGTCTACAAGACAAACCCATGGCGTAGGGATTAAGGAACAACCTCGCCGGACCCGGCCAGAACCAAGACAGGCGGGTGCGAAGGATCAAAATTTATTGATAACCTGCCTGATCCCCTCTTCCATGAAGGACGACGCACCGGCCGCCCCCCTCTCGCCGGAAGCCTCTGCCGCTTCGTCTGCATAAAGCTGGGCCTTTTGGAACTCCTGGACGCCGTCGTTTTCGCGTCCCAGGGCATAATAACAGGCGCCTAGGTAGCCGTGAGCATCGGGATCATGGGGAACGAGAGCCAGATATCGTTCAAAAAATTCGGAGGCCTTCTGGAATTCCTGGACGGAAAAATAAGAATAACCGAGACTGAAAAGGACCTCTGTATCCATAGGATTGGTCTTCAACAGTTTCTCAAAAAAAGGTATAGCTTCGCGATAGAGCTTCCTGGCAATATAAAGGGTGCCGACGTTATAATACAATTCCGTGGCGTCTGGTTTGATGTCGAGAGCCCGCTGGAAGGCTTTTGTGGCGGCCTCATAGCGCATCTTAAGGAACAACAACGTCCCCTCAAACAACGCCTCGGTAAACTCCGGGCTGATCTTTCCCTGCCGAAGGTCCTCGAGGATATGGAGGGATTCGAGCGTATTGGCATCTTCGGGGTTATTTTTGAAGTTTGTCTCAAAAGCCCGCACTGCCTCCTGAAATTTTCCCTGCGACGCCAAAAAAAGCCCCTGCTCAAAATCGCCCTTCACCTCATCCGGACTGATCGAAACGGCCTGAAGCTGGAATTCAGCCGGCGGTTTCCCGTTGATGGTCTCGATCAGGCGGGTCTCGTAATAAAGCAACCGGCCATCGAGGTCGACACAGATCATATTGTCCGCCTTGGCATCGATGCGCGCCTCCAGCACCTTGCCGCTCTTGAAAACAATCGTCTCGGCGAGACATGATCCGCACAACGCAAAAAACAGAAATGAGAAAAACAAAACAGACAAACGCATCAGACAACTCCTCTCCATCTAATCCGTGCTCCTGCGACTCCAAAGCTCGGCCAAGATCGCAGCCGTCACGATGCACCACGTCGCGAACAACGCGTTGGGCAAAGCGGCCTGGTCGGAAAAATGCTTCAAGGCCAAGACCGCTCCCAGGCCGGCGTTTTGCATGCCGACTTCCAGGGCCAGCGTGCGGCGCCTTTTGACGTCGAACCGGTAAAGGACAGCCGCTCCGTATCCCAACGATAACCCCAAGGCATTATGCAGAAAAACGGCGGCAAAGACAATGACGCTGACGCCGGCCAGATAATCCTTGTTCAAGGCGACGACCAGGCCGCAGATAAACGCGATAAATAACGTCGAGAGCGCCGGGAAAACCGCGATAAAATTCCCGATTTTATCGCGCAACATATGCTTTAACCCCATCCCCGCAAGCAAGGGCACGATGACCATCTTGAGAATGCTCAAAAACATCGGCCAGAACGGGACATGAAAATACGTCCCTGCGTAAAGATACGTCAACAGCGGCGTCAGGACCGGGGCCAGGAAAGTGGACATTGTCGTCAGGGCGATAGAATACGCCACATCCGCACGCGCCAGATACGATACGACGTTTGAGGCCATGGCACCGGGAACAGCCCCTGTCAGGATGACGCCAAGCGCCAAGGCAGGAGGCAAATGCAACAGATGCGCCACCACAAAGCCGGCAGCAGGCATGATGGCAAACTGCGCCAGAGTTCCCAGAAGGACAACGTGCGGTTGCATAAAGATAGGCCTGAAATCCCTGGCATCCAAGATCATGCCGATGCCCAGCATCGTCAACGTGAAAAACCATTCCATCCCGAAACGGCAGACGATGAAGGCACACGGGAAAAAATAAGCGATGATACCAGCCAGCACCACCCAGACCGCCAAAAGCCGCGTGAATCTTTCACAGACGCGCTGGAACACCTCTTCTCCTTTCGAGTATTCTTCCGGCCAGACTGCCATAAGCCTCACAACCGAAACACGGCACATCCGGCGTCAGGCGCCGCTTCCCGACGATAACATCCTGCCATTCCCGATAAGACGGGCTTGCCAGGCAACGGAGCAACCCAGAACGAAAAACATTCCCAAAAGACAGCCGCTGGTTCATACAGCACCCCAAAAGCTTCCCATCCCAGTTGATCTGCGGAGATTTCCACACCTGGAGACAGGGCGCAAAATACGCTTTTTTGTATTTTTGGGCGAATTCCTGTCTGGAGGCGGCGCCGAACTCTCGCCTCCTGACGACAGCCTGACGATCCTTGACCTTGACGCCCGGCTCCCACGAAAAACGAACCAAAAAACCCATACGCAAACCCACGGCCATCGCCCTCGCCTGCGCGATCTGGTGTTCGTTATGATCAAAAGCAACGAATATCCATGTCAGGGCCGGAAATAACGATTTGTACTTATCCTTTAAGCGATTGATCAGGCGAATGTTTGTAAGGACACGCAGAAGTTTTCCGCCCCGGCGATACATTTCGTAGACCCGCTGGTCTGTGCCGTCGATAGACACCATTAGCCGTGCAAAGCCCGAACGCACCATGCACTCCGCCGTCGCGGGCTTGAGAGTGTTCAGGTTGGAGATGCCGCTTAGCTCCACCCCCTTGTCTGAGGCATACCGCACAATCCCGGGCAACTCCCGGTTCAAAAACAGCTCGCCGTGAGTGGAGAGACCAATGTTTTTGACCTGCGGGTGGCGATCAAGAAACCGCCTGAAATCCCTGAATGTCAATGTCCCCCACCCGATCACCCCGGGCCTCTCTTTGCGGGCCGGCGTATCGCACAAAGGACAACGAAGCTGGCATTTGCTGGATGCCTCAATGAAAACGTTACGGGGCGTCTCCATACGACGACCATCCCCTCCCGGGAGCCGAAAAACCTATATGGCCTTCAGATAAATAAATCTCAGGATAAACAGGGCAGCCAGAGAATACACCAGCCAGGAGACTTCTTGGCCGCGGCCCGTCAAAAGCTTGAGCGCTGCGTAGGCGATGAACCCGAAGGCGATGCCTGTAGCGATACTAAAGGTAAAGGGAATGATAACAATGACCAGGAAGGCGGCAATGCTCTCGGTATAATCCTTCCATTCTATCCGAGAGACGGAACGCAGCATCATGCTGCCCACGATGACCAAAGCCGGTGCCGTGACAGGATGAAGGACGGTCCCCCCGGTTGTCGCATATCCGCCGCCGATCATTTTAATCAGGGGGGAGAAAAACAAAGCGGCCAGGAACGCGGCGGCCGTCACAACGCTGGCCAGTCCCGTGCGCGCGCCCGAAGCAATCCCCGAGGCGCTTTCGATATAACTTGTCACAGTAGGCGTCCCGCACATGGCGCCCACGCACGTCCCGACGGCATCGCTCATCATGGCACGGCCGGCGCGCGGGAGCTTTCCCCCTTTCAGGAATCCGCCGATCTCGCTGACGCCCGCCAGTGTACCGACCGTATCGAAGATATCCATGAACAGGAAAATAAACACAACGGAGAACAAACCGAGCCGCAAAGCGCCTGCAATGTCCATTTTCATAAACGTAGGCGCCATGGACGGCGGACAGGAAACAAACCCCTTGTATTTGACGATCCCCATGAGGATGCCGACAGCCGTCGTCGCCAGAATCCCCCAAAGCATCGCCCCCCGGATATTCCGGACGAGCATGACGCCTGTCACGATCAGGCCGAAGACTGCAAGCACCGTCGCAGGGTTCACAACATCTCCCAGAGAGACGATCGTCGATGGATGCGCGACGACAATGCCGGCGTCGATCAAGCCGATAAAAGCAATCAGAAACCCGATGCCGCAGGCCGTGCCGTATCTCAAAGAAGCAGGAATGGCGTCAATAAGCCGCTGGCGCAGGCGTGTGACGGTCAGCACCATAAAGATGAGCCCCTCGATGAAAACGCAGCCCAGAGCGACAGGCCAGGGAATCCCCATGGTGAGACAAACAGTATAGGTGAAAAAAGCATTCTCTCCCATGCCGGGCGCCTGTGCGATCGGATAATTGGCATAAAGTCCCATGATCAGCGTCGCCGTCGCCGC
>CAZAYJ010000003.1:0-2119 GCA_964489335.1 uncultured Planctomycetia bacterium | reverse complement strand
GGCCGAGCCGAAGTCCATCCCCGTCTGAGAGATCATGGCGGGATTGACAAAGATGATATACGCCATGGTCATGAAAGTCGTCAGGCCTCCGATGACCTCTGTGCGGACAGTGGTATTCGATTCTTTAAGGTGGAAGATTTTCTCAAGAAGGGATCGCATAGAAATCAGGAACAGCCGTATTTAAACAACTTCGCAGCGCCCAAGCACAAGACCATAGTATCTTTTGACGCTTTGCTACAGACACTTGCTCTCGCTGTGGCGCTCTGCCGCGCCACGGTCGCTCGCTCAAGTGTCCGTAAAATTTTCCTTTATCAGGAAAATTTTACGGAGAGTGAAGGATTCGAACCTTCGGTAGGCTTGCGCCCACAACGGTTTTCGAGACCGTCCCGTTCAACCGCTCCGGCAACTCTCCAAAATACCTTATTCTAGAGGCGTCCCGACACACGTCGGGGCAACTCTCCGAGAAATTTTCTGGCAAAAAAAATAGCGCCTGCTTTGCAAATTTGTTCTTTGGACACCCTGACACAATCTACACATGGATATTCTTCATAATCTCGGCCTTCGTGAGATCAATGGATTTCAAGGCCTCATCGGCATCCTTGTTGTAAAGCCGGAAGAAACGACAGGCGTCTTCCATATCCGAAACATCCTTATTATCGAGAATCTTAAGAATCTCACTACGCACTTTCAATTCCTTGATGACATCCAAGGCGTTCATGCCGCTGGCGCGCGCCACTTTGTCCCGGAAGACGGATGACGGAGCATCCTCGATGAACGTATGCGACTCGTAATCATACCTCCAGACGGCGGACAAGAGCACCTTTTTCTGCTCCATACCAGCCGTCTCGGCGATCTCGGCGACCACGCGGAAAACCTGGTCCTTGACGTGAAATTTCACCAGCGTAATGAAAACATCGACAAGGTTCACCAAGGTCTCCGGGATATTCATCGGCTCGTTTTCCAGGCGGATGATGGCTTCGCGCGCGGCGCTCGCATGGATCGTCCCCATGCAATACTTGCCGATGTTCATGGCCGTCATCAAATCCTGGGCCTCTTCACCCCTCACCTCGCCGACCACGATACGCTCAGGCCGCATACGCAGGGAATTTTTGACGAGGTCCGCCAGCGTCACCTCATCGTCGCTTTCCATCCGCGACCAGCTATCCTCGCGCAGGGTATTCAACTCAAGCGTGTCTTCGATGATGACCAGCCGTTCTTTGCTCGGCACAAAGCTCAATAAGGCGTTCAAAAGCGTCGTCTTGCCAGCGCCCGGAGCGCCCAAAATAAGGATATTCGCCGGCCGGATCGACATCCCTTCCATATACAGCCAGAAAAGCGCCGCGATATCGTAGTTCATCGCCCCCTTGCGGATCAGGTCGATAATGCTCAATGGATTCTCTTTGATCTTAGTGATCGTGACCTGCGGGCCGAACGGCGACAAGGCGATATTAACCCGGCCCTGGACGTTGGCCAGCTCAAGATTATTCAGTTTCTTTAACGACGTCCTGCCGGAAAAAACCACGAGCTTTTTGAGAAAAACATCCAGCTCCTTCGGCGTCGTGAAGCGCTTATCCGTCTGCGTCAGCCCCTTATAGGTGTGATGGACGTAGATGGGCTTGAGGGAATTGATGATGATGTCCTCCACGTCGGGATCCCTCAATAAATCCTCTATAATCCCGTAACTGAAAAACTTGTCGATAAAGGATTCTCTTTCTGTTTCATTGGAAAGCTCGCTTAACGCCTGGCTCTGCAGAAAGGTGTCTTCCTTCGACGCGCCGTAAAGCTCGGAAATGACGTCGTTGACGATATTCTTCTTTTCCGAATCATTCTGTAAAAGATTGATGCGGCCCAGAATCTTCTCCAGTATCTTGGCTTCGATATCGACCTTGCGTTTTTCCATAAGCTTCACCTTTCGTTGGCAACACGCGTCTTGCAAAAATAATACCGCTATCCCTGCCTGCTTGACCTTCGGTCAAGTAGGCGAATCTTTTTCCTTGTCAGACTACACTGGGATGGCGCGCCGCTTCGACATCCGCCATCTTTTTCCAACAAGGAAAAAGATGGCGGAGGCGGAAGGATTCGAACCCTCGGTGGACTTGCGCCCACAACGGTTTTCAAG
>CAZAYJ010000002.1:0-18408 GCA_964489335.1 uncultured Planctomycetia bacterium | reverse complement strand
AGTGGTACCTTTCGGCCTCGCTCTCCAGCCGGCCCTTGGCCTTGCTGAGCTGGGAATCAAGAGTCAGGACCTTGGTTTCGTACATCTGTTTTTGTTTTTTGAGGCCCGCCTCAAGTTTGGCGGCGATCTCCATCCGCTCCTTGCGGACATGCGCCAGTTCCTTGCTTAACTTATCAACGTCCTCAGTCGAGGCCTTGCAAATATCCGCCTCGGCGGAACTTTGGCTCTTCAGCCTATTGGCCTCCTCAACGGCGCTATCGCGCTCAAAGGATAACTGCTGCATCTCGGCGAGAAGCTTGTTTTTTTCTTCCAGGTGCGTGTTCGTAAGCCGTTTCACTTCCGCCCGGTTGATCTCCAGCTCTTTCTGGACTTCTTGGAGCGTCTTGGCATTTTCATTTCTTAAGATCTGGTTCTTGCGGACTTCCGCCCCCCAAAAGATGAGTGCGACAGCCGCCAAAAAAATCGCTGCAGCCGCGGCCGCAGGTAAAAGAAATTTATTGTTCATAAGATCTCTGGCATCACTCCATCTCTAAATCCGGCTTCTTGGTTAAGATGCCCTTTTCTTTGACGGTTTCTTTTTCGGCGTTCGGCTTTTCAACGTCGCCCGTAAAGATATGAGGTGTCAAAAAGATTGCAAGCTCCGTCTTGGTCCTCTCGTTATTGCTGTTGCGGAACAACCAGCCCAGGACAGGCAGCTTATAGAGCCAGGGAACGCGCTTGCGCGTATCGCTCACCTGCTCCTTCATGAGACCGCCGATCATGATCATGGCGCCATCTTTAACCTTGACCGTCGTTTCGGCCTGGGACGTCTCCACAACAGGCACCGAAGAACCCAGAGGCGATGTCGCTATTTCACGCACGGAGCTCACCTCGGGGCGGATCTTCATGATGATATAGTTGTCGGCGGTGATCGTTGGGGTAACGTTGATCTTGACGCCGACATCGACGAAATTGACGGATTCCGCCGTCGTCGTCGTGACGGTGGACTGGCTCTGCGTCTGAGAGAAATAGACCTCCTTGGAACCGATCAGAATAGTCGCTTCCTGATTATTGACCGCCGCGATCCGCGGCCGCGACAAGATGTTGGTCTTAGTAAACGAATTGAGCGCCTGGATCACGACGGTGAAATCGTTCTGACTGAGGGTCCCGAGACTAAACTGCCCGTAGTTGGAGATGGCCGGCGAGATGGGGAGAACGGACGAAACGGAAGCATCCCTGATCTGACCGACGGTAAACAGGCGATTCCAGTTGATGCCCAACTGGGTCTCGTCCGTCAGCGATATCTGCACGATCTGGACTTCAATCAGGACCTGGCGCGTCTCGGTGTCAAAGGCCTCGACCATCTTTTTGATCTTCTGCATCTTGCCGGGCAGATCACTGATCGCGATCTTGTTGGTGCGCGCATCCAGCCCCACCTGGCTCGCCCCGCTGGTGAACACGCCGGAGAGCTGGGATTTCATGTCTTCGGCGCGGGCATATTTCAAATCAAAGATCTCCGTCTGTGGGGCCTGATCGAGCGTCAAGAGGGTCCTCTCCATGATGTCGATATTCTCCGGCACGTCCATCAGGACCACCGTCGCCGAAGGCTCATCCACGATCACCTTGCCGATATCGCTTTTAAGCTGCTCCAAGGCTGCCGAAACATCTTTCGGCGCGGCGTTCTTCAGTTTATACATCTTGACTTTGCGCGGCTCATTATACTTGCGGCCGTAAAGCTGCGTGTATTGCTCCAGAGGCATGACCGTAATGATGTTCTTGTCTTTGACGGCTGCCAGCGAATTATTGATGAGAATGATGTCAAGGGCATCTTCCAGCGTCACGTTGTTAAGAAAGATATTGACGCGGCCCGTGACGTCTTTGGTGGGCACGATATTGACGTTCATCTTTAAGGACAAAATCTTGAACAATTCGACGATGTCGATGCCTTTAAGATCAAGGGAGATGCGCCCGGGGGACGCATCCTTGAGCGTCGGTGTCTGCGCCGAAGAAGACGCGCTGTCCTGGGCATAGTTGCATACCGGCGAAAGCCAGAAGCCAGAAGCCAGAAAAAATGCCGCGCTAAAAAAAGCCGCTCGTCTTGCAGAAAACGAAAGATGTCTCATCGTATCCCACCGCACCTTGCGCCGTTAACGCAACTCTATCTCCTGATTATCATAACTCAAGATGACTCGATCTCTCAAGATATCTTTTACCCGCACGCCCTTCAACAAGCTGCCGCGCGTCAACGAATACGTCCGTCCTTCCTTGCTGTCTTCAATCATGACCTGGGGGACATCCGACCAGATGATGCCGACAACCCTAAACGTCTGCACCATGTTCTTCAGCGTCTCCGAAACCGCAGGTTGCTGCGTGACGGCCTCCTCCACCGGCGGCGGCTCCGGCAGCGAAAAGATGTTGTGCTGACTGACTTCGTTCAAATACAAAGAAAGGGGATTAAGCGCCTCAATGCTGATATTGCCGACGCCTGCCTTTTTTGCGGTTTTTTCCAAACGCTGGATCATGGAACTGTTCGGCATCCCCATCAAAAAGTCAAAAACCAGATAAAGCGTCGTCAACGCGCACAGCGCCAGAAGCGCCTGGTTGACGGCCCTGAGCGTAATGGTCTTTTTGAACCGGTTGCGACTGTGAGCCAGCCATGTCTTTAGAAAAAGGCCGCTGGTATGGATGTCCATCCTGGCCCGCGGGAGGTTTCTCGGCGCCTCTCCCGGAGACTCGATGATCCGCAGGAGTTTTTCTTCCGGTGTCATCCCTTGATCGACCATATGAAAAAGTAGTCAGTAGCTAGTAAATAGTGGCCCGCAAAAACAAAAAATGTTTGGGGAAACTGATTCCTTGTATCTTTGTCTTCTCTTCCATTCTTCCCCATCTCCTACTGCTTTTAAAAGGCACTCTGCGCCATGACCTTGTGCACAACGTCTTTGTCGACGATGATCTTGTTCTCCATGACCAGCATCTTGAGGGCATTATGACAAAGCATGGCGATCTGGCGCGGATACCCCTGCGTCAGCTGGTAGATCTCGGCAATGGCGTCCTCTTTGAACAACGGCAGGTGCGAACGGTAGCCCGCCTGCCGGATCCGGAATTCAATCATCTCCTTCGTCTCGACATCGTCGAGGGGGTTGATGATGTATTTCATGCTGATCCTGTCCATCAGGTTCTTCATCTCGCGGATCTTCGGCAGGAGCTCCAGCTGTGCCAGAAGCACCAACTGCAGAAGCTTGTATTCGTTGGTTTCGTAATTCAGGAGGACCCTCAAGATCTCCAGGGAAGACGGATTGAGCTTTTGGGCTTCATCAACGAGCAGGATGACCGTCTTGTTGTCCTGGATGGCCTTCTGGAAAAGATATTTCTTGATTGCCTCTTTCATGTTAAGCACGGAACTCGAAGGCATATCCATCTGAATCTGGAACGTCCGGATCAGAGATTCGAGAAAAACTTCCTCCGTTTCGAATGTCGGGTCCAGGATCATGAAAAAGATCATGTCGTCGCGCAGCTTAAGCATCTGGAACATCTTGCGCGACAACGTCGTCTTCCCGGTCCCTACGTCGCCTAAAATGACGCTTAAGCCGCGGCGCAGGCGGATCTCGATCATGAGACGCGTCAAAGCCGCCTGATGCTCCTGGGACTGATAAAAAAATTCAGGATCAGGGCTTGTCGAAAACGGCTCTTTTTCCAACCCGAGAATTTGATAATAACTCATGGGAACCATGCGGGCTCGCCCGGGGTCTCCTGCGCATCGGGATAAAACGCCCCAGCGGTTGTTCAGTTCCGATCCTTCGGCCCGTCTTATCTTTTAAGCTCTTAACTCTTTATTATCACACATTTTTCGTCAAAAATCTACTGTTCGTCCCAGCGAAGGATGACACCTGTCGCAATATCTACGGTTACAAGGAAACGCCGTAGGATTGTCTTGCCATTTTTGACCGTCATATCGAAACGGACAACGCTGGATCCGGTCGTCAATTGCTGGGCTAAGACGGTTGTCTCGATCCACTGCTTTTCAGACGCCGTCAGCCCATAAGGTTCCAGGACATCCGCGATATGATAGACGTCGCTGAACACCCCGTCGTCTAGGGTCCCTTCAATACCGTCAGCCCCCTTACGGTATTCCTGGATACGGACAATCAAGCTTTGCGGGGCCCCCATGGCCGTCAGCGCTTCCGCGGCGGCCGTATTGATGTTGACGCGCCCGGAGCCGTAAATCGTCACAACGCCCTTCATCTGGTCGTAAACATCTTTTGTCATGCCGTCGGCGGAAAGGATATCTTCTTTCACATACAGAGGCGTCGCCAGGATCGCGTTGAGCAGAGCTTCATTGGCCGCGATGCCGGGCAGCTGCAGGAGTGTGCTGCGATCAGCATGTCCCAGAGGCACAAGGGCCTGCTCGTCGTAACAGGCGACGGTTACGGTCTTGGCGCCATATGTCAGATCCCGGGTCCGCAGATCATAAAAGCTCATGACCAGGGGCGAAGCCCTCAAGACCCATATCTGCTTCATGACCTTGACCGTGGAAAGCGCATCGTAGAACGAGGTGTTGGCATCCGTCAGAAACGCCGCCATCTTCCATTCCTGGGAGACGACCGATGATGCGCCGGCAACCAGGATAGTCAGAATGGCGATGGCGCCCACAGCCAAAAAAAGGATACTGCCTCTTTTTTTCACCGAAAGCCCTTTACTGACCTGCGGGGATAGGAACGATCTTTTCAAACTCCCGCCCTCCCTCTGCGTCAAAGGAAACCCTGACAGCCCTGGGCATGCCCTGAAGCGAGGAATTCCACGACGCCATGAATTCAAATTTTGTCGTCTCGGGATTCAAGCCAAAATAAGCCAGTGTGAAATTCCCAATGGAGCCGATCACCCGGCGCCCCTCGTCCTGCTGTTCGTCTTCGGACTCCTCGACGCTCACATTCCGGACCGAACGCAACAGACTCTTCTCTGTCTCGACATAGCGATAAGAGATGTTCCGGACGCTGTCATTAACCACATTCGCAAAATAACATTGATCTTGCGTGCCAAAAAATCCGATGGGCGGATAATTCAAAGCGCGCCGCAAATCCAAAGACAGACGCTCTAAACCTACGATGGCCTGACGATGACTGTAGGTCAAGTCCGCTGCCCTCTGCCAAAGGTCCATGCCCGTGGAAAATGACACAACGATGGTAATGCCCAGAAGGCCGAACAATGCCGCCACCACCAGCACTTCGACAAGAGTAAATCCTCTCCTGGCCGTCTGTCTCATCCCGCACAATGGCATGTCATCCCCTGTCATGGTTTGGGGGCATAGGTGATCACGGTCAAGCCCCTATCGGTTCCGCGGCGCTGCCAGCTGATTGTCACGTTTTCCTCGACAAGATAGTTTTTGAGGGTTTCGGACTCATTGCCGAAGCTTTTGGGGAATTCGGAGACGGTCCTCGTCCAGTTGAAATCGTCATAGGGCGCCTCAAAGGTCCCCGACATCTTCCCCAGCGCCAATTCACCGGTACGCGACATCTCCTGTGTCTCCCACATCTTCTGGTTCAACAAATAATTGGCGGTGATCTGTCTTTCGGAAGTGGCCATGACAACGGCGCATTGATTAAGGGCCGACAGGACACCGACCATGCCGACCGCCGTCACCACAACGGCCACCATCAGCTCAACGAGGGTAAACCCTTTTTTTGCAATCATTGTCATGTCAAGATTCCAGGCCGTTGTCCCGAGCCCGCCTTTTTTGTCCGCCGGTTAGCCTCTTAACCGGTTTATCGGTTCACACGCTCCGTTCACTGAACCTATCTTACTCATCCCAGTTAACGATGTCGTCGTCGCCGCCCTCCACACCGTCCTTGCCGAGGGAATAAAGATCGTAGCTTTTTTCGTTATGCTCGCCGGGATACTTGTAGACGTAAGATCGCCCCCATGGATCAAGAGGCTTCTTCTTCAGGTACGGCCCTTTCCAGTTCTGTACATCCGCAGGCGCTTCCCGAAGCGCGTCAAGGTTATCGGGAAAGCTGCCTGTGTCCACCTCATAGAGGTCCAAGGCTAGGGGAATGTTCGATTCGATATCGGTCTTGGCGATGGATTTACGCGCCTCCTCGGAACGACCAGCCAGCCGCGGCACGACCATCGCGGCCAAGACGCCGAGGATGATGACAACAAGCATGATCTCGATCAATGTAAACCCCTTTTTTTGCATAAGCCCCTCCTTTGGCCTTAGACGAACGAAACACCCATCAGCGTCAGGTTAACGCTCAGATCCGAGGAACCATCGCTCTTGGGAACGAGGACTATTTTTTCAACGCTGAACAACAAAGGCGACGTGTAGAGACCGTAAAGAAACGACATCAGCGTCTTGATGTTCGCCTCGGCTTTGATGTTGATCTGAAATTGCTTGGTGGTCGCGTCGGTCTCCGCTTCCTTCTGGGGCTTGATGTCAAGGATCAAAAAACCGGAATCGCGGCTGATCTTCTCGAGCTGTTTCAGAAAACCGGCGACCGCTTCCTCATTGGAATAATCCTGGATGGAAAAGTAACTGGCGTATTTGTTGTATTCACTGTTGATAATCTCGCGATTCTCGATCAACATCAGCCCCCTCTTCAACTTAGACTCCTGAAGAACGACCTGTTTTCTGACGGTCGCCAACCTCTCATGCAAAGGCCCAATGATAGCCTTGAAAATCACCTACAGCCCCACCAGGCCGGCGACGGCATACACAAGGACATATTGCTGATTCTTTAGGTCTATCGCCATAACGTTTCTCGAACGCCCCCCCTACAACTCGGTTTCTTTCTTCGCGGCCGCGGCGGCCGGCTTGAGTTCCTTTTTGGCGGGCTTATTGCCCTGCGCGCCTTCGATAGGACAAATCAACTCGAATTCATTGATATCCTTGCCCTTGATCTTCTTGCGCGTCGTATAACGCGCCTGGACATCTTTGAAATAAGGAGAGCCCTCCAGCGTAGTGATGAACTTAAAAATATCCGACATCTCCTGGGCCTGTCCCTTGATGGTCACCTTATCGTCTTTCTGGAACGAAAAGCTGGTCAGAACGATCTCAGACGGCAAGAGCTTGGACATCTCTAAAAGATAGTTGAGAACAATAGAATCCGTGTCTATCTTGGATTTGATCTTCTTGATCCTGTTGACCTCTTCGTCGAGCCCTTCGGCCTGCACGGCAATCGTCTTATAACGGTTGCTCAAAAGGTCCAAAAAGGCTCTGCGGTTGTGGAGTTTCTCAAGATAGATGCCGCAGACGACGAGGATGAAATACATGGCGCCAGACCCCAAAAGGATCATATCCCGCACCCGCTCCCGCAAGGCCTTGCGAATCTGCGCCTCTGGAAGCACGAAGTTGATCTTCCGGCGGCTCAGGTCAAGCCCCAGGCCGAAAAGAGAACAAAACGAAATTTGTTCCAGGACTGCCGGCGGCGTCTGGACGACGTCTTTGCCTGCGGAGATGCCTTCCAGGGGCTGAATCACCGATGCCGGAAGGTTGAATTCCGTCTCAATCTGTGAAACCAGACCTTTGAGTTCGCTTACCGCCCCGACGAGATAAACGCGGGCGGGCTTCTGAAGGATCTCTTCCCCCTGTGAAATCACCATTGTCTGCTTCATTTCGCCCAGAAACCGCGGCCACTTCTCTTTGTCCTTGAGCTGCTCGGCGCCGCTGGCGATCGTGCGGCTGAAAAGAAGCATGGACGAAGAAGCGACGATGAAATCCGTCGAGTTATTATCAATGTCCAGAATGAGAAAGGCGTCTTCAGACTTAAATTCGCCGATTTTGACCGCGCGGGTGAACCAGGAAAGGACGCCCTCGGAACTTAATTCGATGCGGTCGGAATAAAGGCCTGCGGCCTCCAGGACGCGAAAGATCTTGCGGATGTTCTCACGGTGGACGATGGCCAGCATGATCTTGGAGTACCCCATCGTGTCGCGGCCGATAAGGCTGTAGCCGTTGACGATCTCCTCTTTGGCATAAGGGACCTGCCGGCCCACATGCAGCTTGATCATGTCGTCGATTTCCGAGGGATTGGCAGACGGGATGCGGAGATTGCGCAGCGTGACGGAATTGCGCGAGAAACAGATGATGAGATTCTGGGGTTTCTTGACGTTCAGCCCTTTAAGGAATTCGGCGATTTCGCGGCCGATGGCTTCGTCGGTCTGGCCGCCGATGTCCTTGGCGAAGACCCCTCGCAGATGCGCGGCGCCAATCGCCGTCTTGAATACAACGACCTTAAGCGAAG
Organism: uncultured Planctomycetia bacterium; assembly: GCA_964489335.1. Taxonomy (GTDB): domain Bacteria; phylum Omnitrophota; class Gorgyraeia; order Velamenicoccales; family Velamenicoccaceae; genus Velamenicoccus. Next base: position 10,192 of record CAZAYJ010000002.1, on the reverse strand, counting down.
TATTGCCAATCTCCAGAACAACCGTTGTGTTCATTAACGAGCGTGCGATTTATTGAACCGGTTTATGGCGAGGCAAATCGCTTGCGCGCATTAACCCCGGCACCCATTTTTACAAAACTCATCCCTCAAAACCCCGCGCACCTGGCTTCCTGTGAACTTAAATACAAACGCGCATGAATGGGCGTGGGGGTTAAATGCGACCAACGGCTTATGTCACGGCTTTCCATGAAGTCGCGGCCTCATTTAATAAGAAGATTGATCTGCAGAATCGGCAAGAGCATGGCCATGACAATGCCGCCTAAAATGACGCCCAGAACCAGGATAATCACCGGTTCAAGCAACGATGTGATAACCTTGAGGCGCGCATCGATCTCGTCGGTATAAATATTGGCCACCTCATTTAAAACCCCTTCCAGCTTCCCCCCTTCTTCTCCGACGGAAATCATCTGCACGAGGAAAGATGGAAAAAAAGAGACCTTTTTCATGCTCGAGGCCATCGACGTCCCTTCCAGGACATCCTTTTTGACCACCTCCAGCTCCCTGGTCAAGACGGAATTCTCCAGCGTCGGGATCGCCACCTGTAACGACTGAAACGCCGGCAAGCCGCTGCGGATCAGCAAAGACAACGTGCGGCAAAAGCGCGCCATCGCCTGTTTCAGAATCAGGCCCGACCAGACGGGGATATGGAGCTTGATCCAATCCAGACGGGATCGCCCGCCCGCCGTCCGCGACATTTGGGCCGGGATTACCGCCGCAAAACCCATGGCCAGGAGGATCGCCCACCACCAGGACTGGAAGAAAGCACTGATCGCCAGCATAATCTGCGTCGGCAAAGGCAGGGCATAATCAAAATCGGCAAAGATCGCGCTGAGCTTGGGGATAACGTAACTGAGAAGAACGAACACCGCGCAGACCCCGACGCAAATCATCAGCGTCGGGTAAGCCATCGCCGTCTTGAGATGCATCTTGAATTCCTGGTCGCGCGTCAAAAAGCCGTCGAGCTCCGTCAGCACATCGTCCAGGCGGCCCGAGGCCTCGCCGATCTTGATCAGATTTACATAAAGACCTGAAAAGAAATTGGGATACTTGGCCAGAGCGGAAGAAAAGCTCTCTCCATTCTTAATGGTGTTGTGCAGGTCGAGGATCAGGTTCTTGAGTTTCGGCTTGTCTGCCTGGCCGTAAAGGATGCTCAGGGACCTCAAAAGGTCGACGCGAGCCTTCATCAAGCTCTTCAACTGGCTGGTGAACATCTGCAGGTCTTTCTGGGTCAACCCTCCGCCCAAAAAAAACGTGCCCCCGGAAACCGGCTTGCCCGCGGCGGCCGCCTGCATCAAAGGCTCCACGCGCACCGGAGACAGCCCCATCTCGATCAGCTTGTCAACTGCATGCTCTTGCGAATCCGCGACGAGAATACCCTCAACGGTTTCTTTCAGGTTTTTTTTCGCCAGATACGTATAGGTCGGCATATATGACTCCGTTCGCAACTAGCAATCCGTAACTCGTGATATAAATCTTCGAGGTGGGACGGAAAAAATACTAATTACTGATAACGAGCGGCTAACCGATCTCCGTCACCCTCATGACCTCTTCCGGTGTCGTCAACCCTTCCCGGACCTTCTCCCATCCTTCCCTCAGAAGGGTCTTGAGCCCCATCTTGATCGCCTTCTGTTTGATCTGCGAAGCGCTGGCCTTATCGATGATCATCTGACGGATCTCTTCGTTGATGTCAAGGATCTCGTAGATGGCGAGCCTGCCGCGGTAACCGGTGAACTTGCAGGCCTCGCAGCCGCGGCCGTGAAAGATGTGGGAAGGTTTCTCTATGTTTTCGCTGGTCTCCTCGGCAATCTTCTTCAACCCTTCCTCTTCCTTAAAGGGGATTTTCTCTTTACAGTCAGGACAGATGGTCCGGACAAGGCGCTGAGCGATAAAGGACTGAACGCTGGAGGCAACCAGGTACGGCTCCAGACCCATATCCAGAAGCCTGGTGGCCCCCGAAGAGGCATCGTTCGTATGAAGAGTCGAAAAAACCAGGTGGCCCGTCAGAGCCGTGCGGATCGCCAGCTCCGCCGTCTCCAGATCCCGGACCTCTCCGACCATCATGATATCCGGGTCATGACGCAGGAGATTCCGCAGGGCGCTGGCAAATGTCAGGCCGATACGCGGATTGACCTGCAGCTGTGTCACGCCTGTCAATTCATACTCCACAGGATCCTCGATCGTGATAATCTTCACCTGCGGCCGGTTAAGATAGGACAAAAAGGAATACAGGGTCGTCGTCTTGCCGGACCCTGTCGGACCGGTCAAAAAGATGATGCCGTGGGGCTTTTTCAAAAGCTCGCCGATCAGTGTCATATCGTGTTCCGACAACCCGAGGTCTTTCATATTGAAAAGCATCCCCGTCGGCAGGATACGGATCACCATGTTTTCACCATAAAGCGTCGGGATGATAGAAATACGCAGGTCCACGTCCATCTCCCCCAGCTTCACCTTGGTGCGGCCGTCCTGGGGAAGACGGCGCTCTACAATATCCATGTTCGAGATAATCTTGATGCGCGAGGTAATGGCCATGTGCAGCTGCTTCATCGTGTCCGGGACAGGAACGTCATAGAGCACGCCGTCGATCCTGTAGCGGACCTTGACCTTGTCGCGATATGGCTCGATATGAATGTCAGTGGCACGGGCCTGGATGGCCTCAGCCAACAGCTGATTGACAAGCTTGACGACGGAGGCGTCCTGCGCCTGCTTTTCAGGTGTATCCAGAACCGTCACGCCCGTCGATTCCTCTATTTTCTTTTGCGGGGCCTCGGCCTTGTCTTTGCTGAGGATATCCTCGACAAGGGCCGCCCCCACGCCGTAATAGGTCCTGATGGCGGCCATGATCTCCGCCTCGGGGGCCAGAACCACCTCCACGTCGAATCCGAGATGGAACTTAATGTCCTCCGTCGGCCAGACGTCGAGAGGATTGGAAACAGCAATGGTCAGGAGGTTTTCGACGAGGGCAAGCGGCATAAACTTGTAGTGCCAGACAAACCGCGGCGGGACCGCCTTGATGACCGCATCCAAAACCTTCCTGTTCTTCAAAGACGGCACATACTGGATTGAAAGTTGCTCGGCGAGCGTCACCAACAACTGCTCTTCCGTGATGAACCCCATGCGGATCAAGGCCTTACCCAGAAGCTCTCCGGTCTTTTCATGTTCCTTAAGGGCGACGTCGAGCTGCTTCTGGGACAAGACCCCGCGCTTGATGAGCAGTTCTCCGAGCTTGAGCATGATCGTTCCTCTATGTTACCTGTCAGCCGGTAAGCTGGTTGGCCTGTTGGCCTGTACGCCTGTTAGCCGGTTAACCACAGTTTACCCACTCAACCGCTAACTCGTTTACCCGTTAACCCGCCAACCCGCTTACCCGCAAACTTTATTCCTTTTTCTCTCCGCCCGGCCCAAAGGTCAGGGCCCCTTTCATATAAAAATCGTCATCAGGAATGCTGTCGACGCGACCGCTGATAATGCGCTCGCAGCCGTCCAGCGTCTGATCCAAAGGCACATATTGTCCCTTGCGGTTGGTATAGACCTCCGCCGTGAAAAACGGCTGGGTCAGGAAATTATCAAGTTTGCGGGCGCGATGGAAGATGATTCTGTCGTTCTTCGACAATTCTTCGACGCCGATGATGGCGGCCATGCGCTGCAACTCCTCGTATTTCTGGAAAAGACGTATGGCCTCCTGGGCGATATCAAAATGCCGCTTGCCGACGATCCGCGGCGTCAAGAACGCCGACGTCGACATCAAAGGGTCGATGGCGGGGTACATGCCCTTCTGGACACGCGCGCGCGACAAGACAAAGATCGAGTCCAGGTGCGAGAAGATGCAGACGACAGCCGGATCGGTCAGGTCGTCCGCAGGAACATAGACCGCCTCGATCGACGTAATGGATGCGCCGTGGCGCGAACGGATACGCTCGTGGAACTCTCCGATCTCGCTGGTCAGCGTCGGCTGATAACCGGTCTCCGACGGAATACGGCCCAGAAGCGCCGAAAGCTCGCTGCCCGCCTGAGCGAACCTGAAGACATTGTCAATAAGGAAGATGATGCTATGGCCTTCCGCCTGGAGCGCCTCGGCAAACGCGATCCCTGTGGCCACGACCTCGAACCTCGCCCCCGGCGATTCGTCCATCTGCCCATAGATCAAGATCGACTTCGGCAGAATGCCCGAGCGCACAAACTCAAAATACAGCTCGTTGCCTTCGCGCACGCGTTCGCCGGCGCCGGTGAAGACGCACAACCACTCCTGCTTCTGAACGATGTTATGAATAATCTCCAGGGTCAGCAAGCTCTTGCCCAGCGCCGCGCCGCCGAGGATGCCCGTCTTGGAATTCTTGACCAGCGGAAACAAAAGGTCGATCATCTTCATGCCGGTCTCGATGATCTCGAACTCCCCCTTTGACTTCTCCTCCAAAGAAATGTTCTGTTCGGCGCCCGCTTTGCGCACGGGAAAAAGCTCGCGGCTCGTGATCGGCCCCTTTTTGTCGATGGGTTCTCCCAGGACATTGACGACGCGGCCCAGCGTCTGCTTGGCCTGAGGGATCATGAGAGGGCGGTCCGTCCGCTCCACAGGCGAGTGTCTTTTGAGGCCGTAGGTAGGCGTCAGAGAGATACAGCGCGCGATATTGACCGGCTGATGTTCGACAACCTCCAGCACCACCTCCTGCTCGTCATGCGTCACAGTCCGGAGGATTTCATAGATCGCCGGGAGGTCCTCTTCGCTGTCGAAAAGAACATCGACAACCGGGCCGTGGACCGCTTGAACCTTGCCTTTATGCAGCGTCTGGGTGTCTGTCGTCATAGGGCTTCCTGTCTTTTAAAAATGCGGACGCCTGCCACTCTTGCAGGATCTCGGCCACCCGCGCCTCGCGCCACCGCAGGCGTGATGCGAAGATCTCGCGGATGTTCTTGTCGCTCTTTTCATGCAAGTGCTTGAAATAATCGCGCAACAACCTGCGGTTCATCGTCTTGATCTCTTCAAGACTCCCCTCCAGGTGCATGATGCGCGCCGCGCACTCCGAAAGCTTGGAATCCAGGAAGATGTCGTAAAATTTCTGCATGAGGAGCGCGCGCACCAGATAGTCGATCACCGCTCCCTTGTCGGGCTCGACCAGGATGCTTGGCTTAGGCCTATGGATCTTTTTCCCGTCATCCTTCCTGGCCAGGATATCGCCGCTCGGCAAAACCCTGACAACTTCGACGCGCTGGGCCGTGAAAGACAAAAAGCGCGGATAGACCACCAGGGCGCTGCCGATCTCCTTGCGCAGGAATTTCCCGATCAAAAGGTCGCGGACAGCGCCCGCGCGCCTGTAGCTAATGTCATCGCCGACGCCTGGCAAAAAAGTGAAGGGCCGAGACACCGTCTCCGACATGTAGCGCGAGCCGCGCTCACCCATGACGATGATCTCATCCCGCGCCGCAGCCTGCTCCAAGCCGTCCGCCAGGACCAAAGTGTTCAGGCCACCCAGAAACCCCTCGTCGGAGGTAATCATCAGAACAGCCTTGGGCAGATCTTTGTCTTCCTTAAGAAAAGGGTGCGCGATCTTCTGTGTGCCCAAAGCCCCGAGAAAATCTTCCAGCGCGAACTTGTAATCATCAAATCCTTTGCGTTTGAGCTGGAACGTGCGGAACTGGCTGGACGTAGCGCTCTTCAAGACGTCGATCATCTCCAAAAGCTCGCGCGCGAACCTCAGGTCTTCGCGTAATTTGATGAGTGGAATCATAGGGATACAAAATTAATGAATCGAGTATCAAAGTATCACAGGATCAGAGAATCAAAGCAAAACGTCAAAAATAACTTCGATCTTGCTTTTATCCTTTTTCAATCTTTTTTCCGATACTCTGACTCTTTGATACTTTGACTCTCTGATACCGCTCTTACACGACCTTCTTTTCCCTGAAGAAATCGACGAACGCCCTGTCCAATCCCTCTTTGATATCGGCTGTCAGCTCTTTTTTTTCGCCGAGATCCCTCATGACGTCCGGCCGCGACTTGCGCAAATAGGGCATGATGTTTTCGCAAAAAACATTCAAGCCGTCGGCAGAAAGAATCTCCAGGATCTTCCTCTGGAACGCATAGAAAAACACGATCATCGTCAACTCGTCGACCGGCTTATGCGCCTCCTGGATAAAAAGATGCGTCAACGTTTCTCCGCGGCGCATCTTCTCGGAAATCTCCGTCGAAAGCTTCGTGCGCACGCGCATGAGACGCAAGAGCTCTTTATACTGTGCGTAGTCCAGGCGCAGAGTCGAAGCCACCTCCCGCAGGGCCTTGCTCTGGACTTTTGAGCCGATACGCGACACCGAAAGTCCAAGATCTACGGCTGGCTTGAAACCCTCATGGAAAAGATTTGTCGAGATGTAAATCTGGCCGTCCGTCATCGAGACGAGGTTGCTCTGGACGTAGCCGGTGATGTCACCCTGCAAGGTTTCGACGATCGGCAAAAACGTCATGGAGCCTCCGCCGTTCTCCTCATTCAGAAGCCCGGCGCGTTCCATCAGTTGAGAATGAAGATAAAAGATATCTCCGGGATAGGCTTCGCGGCCAGGCGAACGTTCCAAAAGCAGCGACAACTCGCGATATATCCAGGCATGTTTCGTCAGGTCGTCGAGAACGACGAGGGAATGCCGGCCGGAATACATGAAATATTCCCCGACGGCAGAGGCCACATAAGGAGCCAGGTATTGCTCGCCGGCCGAGGCCGAGGCCGAGGCGGCCACGACAATCGTATAATCCATGGCGCCGGCCTCCTGAAGGGTCCGCACGACTTTTATAAGCGAAGCGTAGGGACCACCGCACCAGCAGTATACGCAGACCACGCCTTTATCCTTCTGGTTGATAATCGCGTCGATGGCAATCGTGCTCTTGCCGCTCTGCCTGTCGCCGATGATCAGCTCGCGTTGCCCCTTGCCGATGGGGATCGTCAAATCCAGGATCTTGGAACCCGTAAAAAACTGCTCGAAGATCGGAACGCGGTCGAGCATGCCGGGTGCCCTGCGGAAGACCGGGCACGGTGTCCCGCCCTCCAAGGGTATTTGCAGGCCATCTAGGGGTTCGCCGCTCGCGCTGATGACGCGGCCGAGGAAGCTTTCGCCGACGGAAACAGAGAAGACCTCATTGCGACTGGCAACCATGCCGCCCAGAGCGATGTCCTTCTCGTCTCCAAGAACGAACGCCATGACCTCCTTGTCGTTAAAATCAATGACGAGGCCTTTGCGGTTGATTCCGATGAATTCGATCAACTGACCGTAAATGCAATTCGGCAGCCCATGGATTTTGACGATGCCGCGCTTGATCTCATGGACAACGCCGACCTCTTTGATCTCAAAAGCTTCCAGATTAAACGCCGGTTTCTGCATAAGGTGATGGGGATGTCTCTTGCAAGCCTGTGACGCCTACGCCTTCGCCTCCGACGGGGATTTGTTCTTCCCGTTTTTTCCGGACAGACTGGCCATCGCGCGGTTCAGCCTGTTTCTGAGACTGCCGTCTGCCACCAGCCCGCCAAGCTTGATCATCATGCCGACGATCAGAGAAGAATCGACGCTCTCAACCACAGGAACATCAAACCCGAGCTTGGAGGAGAGGACCTTCTTGATCTTTTCTTTTTCTTGAGGCGTGAGTTCCGCGGATGTCACAACCTCGGCGCGGTCGACTTTGACGGCCAGCCGCTCGCGGTCCACCTTGGCCAACTCATCGATCAGCTCGTCGATCAACTGCCGGTGAAGAGTCTCCTGCCCTTTGGCCGTGAACGTCTCCTGAATCAGTTTCGCCGAAAGTTCAAGGGCCCGTTTTTCCACGGTCGCCATGACCTCTGCTTCCAGACGCTTGGTCTTCTCCAAGGCCTCTTCCACCATCTTGTCGGCCCGCGCCTGGGCAGCCTGGGCCGCTTCTTCGGCCGCAACCTCCGCCGCCTTTTTGGCGTTCTCGATAATGATCTTGGCCTCCTGCTCGCTGCGTTCGATCTCGTTTTTCGCCTGGATCCTGGCTTTCTCAATCTCTTTATTGAGGATCTCTTCTTTTTCGAGGCTTTCCTGATGAAGAACCTGGAGACGGTTAAGGGCGGCTCTGAGCTGGCTACCGAAAAGAAGACGCAGGAAGATGACGATGACGACGAACGTCGCGACCTGAATCAGGATAAGCTGCAGGATCTCCAAAAAATCCTCCCGTTTGGCTGCGGAGCCCGCCGGACGGTCAAGCCCGTGCCGTCTGCGGCGACAGAGCTTTATTTGAAAAGGTTATAGATCAAAATCAGCGCGATGACAGCGATGCCTTCGGCGAACAGAAAGGCAAACATCATGGCGACCATAATCTTGGCTGACGCCGAAGGATTGCGGCCCAAGGCACGAATGGCCGCATATCCCACGAGGGCGATGATCAAAGAAGGCCCCAGCGTGCTGATGAACATCATGATGGCGATCGTAAGATTCTTCATATTCCTCTTGCCGCTACGACGAGGTCACTCCACCAGGATCACCAGTTCATTGTTGCCCTTCATATGGGCAACGCCCCTCTGGATTTTAATAGGCCGCAGGTCCTGAATCTGGGCCTGCTGGCCCGATTTAGCCGTGACACCCAAACCGAACTTCCTGGCAAAAGGCGACAGGCGGATTAATCCCCTCTTGAGGGCCACAAAGATCGGCTCGTGATTATCCATGATGCTCAATTCGCCGTCGACACCCGGAAGAATGGCCTCAGAGATAGCGCCCTCAAATACCTTCCCCGTCGCATTTAGAATCTGAATTTTCATAAGCCCGTGCAGAACGCTCGCCGAACAAGGCCTTTTGGCCTAAAGCCCCTGGCTTCCTTCCCAGGCAGAGCTCCCCAACTGCATTCACCCCCGGCTTTTAAGCCGGATATTTCTGCGAAGGATTAAAATCTGTGTCGTCGTTCTTTACTCCGCCAGAAGGCCCCCTTCATCGGCGGGACCACTTTATGACGGTTGCGCGGGGTAAAAACCCCATGCCGGCCTTTTCGTCAAAAAGAACGAGATCCCTTCTGCCGGTGTTACGCCAGGACGACCTTGTTCTTTCCTGTAGTCTTAGCCTGATAAAGCGCCTTATCCGCCTTATCAATCAGCATATCTTTTTCTTTCGAATCCGTCGGGAATTCAGCGATCCCCATGCTGATTGTGGTCGGCAAGCTCAGGCGCACCAGATTCAGGAGACGCTCGGCCGCCAGCCGCGCCCCTTCCTTGTTCGTCTCGATGAGAAGGATACAAAACTCCTCGCCGCCGTAACGGAATACCATATCAAGGTTCCTGAGCGAACGCACGAAAAGATTCGTCAGTCCCTTAAGCAGCTCATCGCCGGCCATATGACCGTTGGTGTCGTTATATTTTTTGAAGTTGTCGACATCAACCATGACAAGAGACAAACTTTGCGGATAGCGCCGGGCCCGCATCAGCTCCCGGTCGAGAACCTCATGCAGATAACGGTGATTATAAACTCCTGTCAGGCCGTCGAGGATCGAAAGGTCGTAGTAGTATGATTTCTTATTGGCCTCGTCCATGAGAAAGTAGCGCTCGACGGCGTGCTGGACGACGATTCTGATCTCGCTGGGATTGAAAGGTTTGGTGATGTAACCGAAGGCACCGTTCTCCATGGCCTCGATCGCGGAATTAATGAACAGATAAGGCGTAATGACGATCACGCTGATCTTGGCATCTATGTTTTTGATGGCCCGAATCAGCTCCACACCACCCATGTCCGGAAGGCGTAACTCCGTGATGACAACGGCGCACTTGAGGTCCTTCAGAAGCTTTAAGCCCTCCTTCGCAGACGAGGCCACATTCACATTGTGCCCTGCGGCATAGAGAATCGCCCCAAGCTTTTCGGAAGATTCTGCCTCATCCTCAATGAGAAGGATTTCTGCGCTCTGCTGCATTTGTCTTTCCTTTCTTAATAATTCTTCTAAATGATTATTATATAATAGATTGTTAAGGCCTGCCAGTCAACAATTTTCCCTCACCTCGGACCAAAAATACCAACCCCGCTTCAACCGATAGACACCAAGTAACCGGGCCGCGCAGAAAGGCCCGACCCTCGACCCATCCTGTGCGCGAATTCCCTTGACAGAGGGCATTTTCCTATGTAGAATTTCTCGCACCGCGACCGGGATCGGCCGACAACCGAACGCCGGCCCTGACCTTCCGTCCCC
>CAZAYJ010000001.1:14371-25055 GCA_964489335.1 uncultured Planctomycetia bacterium | reverse complement strand
CGGCCGATCGTCACGTCGTTCTCAATCACGCAAAAACTGCCAATCTTGGTGCCGGCGCCGATCTTAACCTTGTCACCGATTGTGCAGTAAGGACCGATCTCGACATCTTGATCGAGCATGGCCCCTTTGGCGATGATGGCTGTCGAATGGATATGCGTCATGACTACTTCTCCACGAGGGCGAACATCAGCTCCGCTTCCGCGACCATCTCGCCGTCGACAAAAGCCTGCGTCGTCACCTGGCCGGTCTTGGAACGGAGCTTGCCGACGACGACCTCGATCCTGAGCTGGTCGCCGGGAATGACGGGCTTACGGAACTTAACGTTATTGGCTGCCATGAAAAATGCGAGCTTCCCCCGGTTCTCCGCAGGACTCAGCATCAGGACGCCGCCGACCTGGGCCATCGCCTCGACAATCAAAACACCAGGCATGACCGGACGGCCGGGGAAGTGCCCTTCAAAGAAATAATCATTCACCGTCACGTTCTTGATGCCGACAGCCCGGCGGCCTTCCTCCATGGAGATAACCCGGTCCACCAAAAGAAAGGGATAGCGGTGCGGCAGGATCTTCATGATGGTCCCAATATCCACCTGGGCTTCCCTCGGTGCGCATTCAGCCGCCTTGATGGCCGCAACGTACTGTTTGTCCAGCTGGTCCTTCATCTTCTGGGCCAGCCGCAGATTCATCGTGTGACCACTCTTGATGGCAATCACGTGACCCTTCATCGGCATACCCAGAAGGGCCAGATCGCCGATCAGATCGAGGATTTTATGACGGATAAATTCGTCCTCGAAACGCAAGGTATTCTTGATAATCCCGTCTTTGGAGACAACCAGTGTATTCTCATAATTGGCCCCTTTGCCCATGCCGCTCTTCATCAACTCCTGGGCCTCCTCCTGAAGACAAAACGTCCTGGCAGGGGCCACTTCTTTTTCAAAAACATGGCCATCGATCTTGAGATCCAGGAACCTGTCTCCCAGTACGGGGTGGTTGTAACTTAAGGTATAGGAGATCCTGAAATCGGACGAGGGCAACACCGCGATAACAGAAGTCTCGCCCTCGACGAACAAAGGCGCCGTAACCTTGAACGTCCGACGGGGTACCCCCTGCTCCGTCACGCCCGCCTTCTTGATGGCCTCGACAAACATCGCGGCGCTTCCGTCCATACCCGGAAGCTCGGGGCCATTGACTTCAACGAGGACGTTGTCGATCCCAAGACATGAAAAAACCGCCATCAGATGCTCGACAGTCTGAATCTCGGCGCCTGCGCAACCGATGGCTGTGCGCCTCGACTGTTTTTTGGCCGCCAGCGCCGCCTGGATATCTGCGCGGACCATGGGCTTTTCGGGCAAATCCACTCTCTGAAAAATAACGCCCATATCCGGCCCCAGAGGGCGCATCTTCAACTCCACGTTTTCGCCCGTATGGATGCCCTTGCCGCGCAATAGAATCTCTTCCTTGATTGTCTTCTGCAACGCCTTACCCTCGCTGTTTTAGCCGTTCTTCCAGTTGTTCGACCTTTCTCTTGAGCTCATTGACGGCCTTTACCATATCCGGCAGGCGCTCAAAAGCCGCATACATCTTCATGGCCTGATGGTGGGGCTGCGCGGGATAGCCGAAAACCATGGTACCGGCGGGCACATCGCGCATAATCCCCGACTGCGCCGCCAGAATCGCCCCGTCGCCGACCTCGATATGGCCGACCAAGCCAACTTGCCCTGCGATCGTCACGTTGTTGCCGATATGCGTGCTTCCGGAAATGCCGACCTGTGCCACAATCACACTGTTGTTGCCGATCACCACGTTATGGGCAATCTGGACAAGATTGTCGATCTTAGTCCCCCGGCCGATCAAGGTCTTGTCAAACCTCGCCCTGTCGATCGTGACGTTCGCCCCGATCTCCACCTCGTCCTCGATCACGACGGTCCCCGTCTGAGGAATCAATTTGTAGACGCCGTCAACCTTGGTATAGCCGAAGCCTTCCGAGCCAATGACGCTGCCGCTCTGGATAAAAACCTTGTTGCCGATAGTCACGCGCTCCCGCACCGAGACATTGGCATAAAAAATACAGTCGGCGCCTATCCTGGTGTCATGACCGATAAAAGAACCGGCATAGATGACGGTACGATCCCCGATGACGGCGTTTTCCTCGACGACAACGTAAGGACCCAGAGCAACACCCTTGCCGATCTTGGCCGTTTTGGCGACGACAGCCGTCTTGTGGATGCCCTTCGGGTGACGGATGGAAACCGGATGAAACGCTTCGGCAACCCTGGCAAAAGCCAGGGACGGATCAGAAACGCGGATCACCGGTTTTGAACCGGCATCCACGGATAGCGGCACAATCACAGCACTGGCGCGCGTTGTTTCCAGAAGAGGCATGTAGCGGCGGTTGCCGAGAAAACTGATGTCCCCCTCGCCGGCTTCCCTGAGCCCCCCCACTCCCGTAATCATCATCTCCGGGTCGCCGGAGAGCTCCCCGCCGACAAACGCGGCAATCTCTTTTAACGTTCTACCCATGCGGCCTTCTGTCAAGACGACATCAAAGAGCTATTTCTTCTTTGACGACTGCTTTTTGGAATCCTGTTTATACTGGCTGTTCAACAGATCGATAATGTCTTGTGTCACGTCCGCGCTGGCCGCCCCATATAGGAGCACACGATCATTCAGGATAAAATCATACTGGTTCTTCTGCGCATACGACTGGATAACCTTCTCGATGTCCTGAAGGATCTCTTTCAACCTATCGTCACGTTCTTTTCTTAAATCCAGGGCCACCTGCTGGCTCATCTGTTTCAGCTTGGCGTTCTTCTCGTCCAAGTCCTTCTGCTTGGAGGCCTTTTCCTTCTCACTCAATAAAGGCATCTTGTCTTCAATGGCCTTGATGTCATCGCTCAGAGTAATCAGATCCTTCTCTTTTTCTTTCTGGATCTGGGTCAGTTCATCATCAAAGACTTTTGTCTTCTCATATTTATCGAACGTCGAAGAAAGATCGACATAGGCGATCTTTCCTGCCGCCAGGGCCACGCCTGCGGTCATTAAAAACATACATACGAACGCCAATCCCTTAACCCACACCTTGCTTTTCATCTGTTTCCTCCCTGCCTGTTTTCCGGAGTCAACCGTGAAAACAGGCGTTTTTGTTTTTTATCAATAAACTTGGCTAAAATCCGTGGCTCATGCTGAAATGGAACCGGCCTTCCTTGGTCTCTTTGCCTGGTTGCTTGTTCAGCGGGATGCCGTAATCAAGCTTGAGGGGGCCGATCGGCGTCTTGATGCGAACGCCGAAACCGATGCCCGTCTTAAAACCTCCCAGGTCAAATTTGGACACTTTATCCCAGACGCCGCCCGTATCGATGAACAACGCGCCCTTGATAAACTCCACGATCGGGAAGGTATATTCGATGTTAAAAACCATCAGGGCTTCGCCGCCGAGGGGATCGGAGGTCTTGGGGTCCGCCGGACCCACGGTACGCTCCTCATACCCGCGGATCGTATTGGCGCCGCCAGCGAAGAACCGTTCGTAGATCGGCACCTTCTTCTGATCGCCGTAGGGGGTCACGATGCCGGCGCGGGCCTGAAGCTGTAGGACATTTTTGCCGAAAGACGGGAAATACTGCGAAGCGAGACCGAAGACCTTGTTGAACTTCTTGTCACCGCCCATGGGCCCGCCGGCGATCTCATACGAACCGCTCAGCACCAGGCCTCGGGAAGGATTGAAGACGTTGTCCGTCGTATCGCGCGTCAGGGTGAACTCCATGCTGCTGATGAGGTTCTTGCCCTCTTCCGCCTTGAGATCGTCGAGCGCAGTAGAATCGACATCGGAGATCTCGACCTGTTCCAGGCGATAGATGACGCCCCCTTTGAGATATTCGCTGAACTCCTTGCCCAGCCGCAGGTCTCCGCCCGTGCGTTTTTCGCGGTAGCCGTAACCGACGTCGGAATCCTTGTCGTGGACGCGGCTGTAAAGATCAAAACCGAAGGAGATCGGACGATCAAACATCCACGGCTCCGTGAAGCTCAATTCAAAATTCTCCCTGACCGACCCTATCTCGCCGCGCAGCTTTAAATCCTGCCCCGCGCCCGTAAACGTCTTCCAGTTCTGCCAGTCAAAATTCTTCTGCTCGATCTCCACGAATCCCACGAACTGGTCGATCGAACTGTAACCGCCGCCGAAACTGAAAGAGCCGGTCTTGGCCTCTTTAACGTCCACGACGAGATTACGATTGTCGGGCGCACTGCCCTGTTCCGTATCGTAGTTGATCTCGTCGAAGAAACCGAGGTTATAAAGACGCTCTTTGGTACGCTTGAGCTTGTCGCCGTCGAAGCGTTCACCGGGCTTAATCCTCAGCTCGCGGCGAATCACCTTGTCTTTGGTCTTGATATTGCCGCGGATAAGGATCCTGTCGACATAGACGACGTCGTTTTCCTTGATCGTATAGGTGATATCGACCTTCCCTTTCTCGGACTCCAGCGCCGCCGCATCATTGATCTGGGCGTAAATATACCCCTTGCCGAAATAGAACCCCTGGAGATTGGCCACATCCATCTTAAGGGCATCGTAAGTAAAGACGCCGCCGACGGGGCAGGCCTTGACACTGGCGGAAAGCTCCTTGTCCGTGGCCACGGCATTCCCCTTGAATGTAATGCTGCCGACGGTGTAGGACTTCCCTTCCTCGATATTGATCCGCAGATAGATGTCCCCCTTGGCGTCGTAATCAAGGCGATAATCGACGTTCACATCCAGATAGCCGTTCTTCTGGTAAAAATCCTTGATGCGCTCCAAGTCGTCGTTAAACTGGTCTTCTTTGAAAAAACCGGGATTGAACCAGCCGGCGCGCCTGGTCTTGATCAACCCAATAATCTTTTTATCCGGGAAGTGAAGGTTGCCATCCACGTAAATCTTTTTGATCTTGATGCGCCTGCCTTCGGCGACCTTGATCGTGATCTTGGCCTTGTTCGTCTTGGGATCGGTGGTCACGGTCTGGTCCACCGTCACGTCGGGTTGACCCTTCTTTTCGTATTCTTTCTTGATCAACGTCAGATCATCCTTGAGGACAGCCAAGTTCAGATATTGCCCTGGCTTGGATTTAAGTTTGTGCAACAGGACGCTCGTGCGGAACGTCTTGTTGCCCTCAATGACAATATCCTCGATGATAGGCCTCTCCTCCACCTTAAAGGTCACCTTCAGGCCGCCTTCCACATCCTCCAGATCCAGACTGATATCCGAAAAGAATCCGGTCTCGTAGAGCCGTTTGATATCATCGCGTGCCGCTTGAGGAAAATACACCTGCCCCACGCGGGTTTTAAGCTTGGCCATAATCGTGGCCGTACTGATAGCCTTGTTGCCTGTCACTTCAACGGCTTTGATGATCTTGGACGTGCCCGCCGCTTCTTGCGTCTCCTCGTTTTGAGCGAAGACGGAAGCAACGCAGCAAAGAAAAGCGATACTTAAAAGGTAGGTTTGAAGACGTCTCACTATAGACCTATAATTGGCTTCCTCAGCCCATTCGGCAAGCACTTGACTTTCAGTCCGATGCTTGTTCAGGGTCGATCCTGAGCGGCCCTTTTCGCACATCCCGCCCCCACGCTATGGATGCGAGTGATTTCCTGCGAATGTATCAAATTATACGAAAGCCTCAACCGAAAGTCAATCAGAGTTTTGCGCACCTGCGCCGGCCAAGTTCTCGAAACGCGTATACTCTTTAATGAAAGCAAGCTTTACGGTCCCTACGGGCCCGTTGCGCTGTTTGGCGATGATGGCTTCGGCGATGCCGCGGTTCTGTTCCGAAGGGTTATAATATTCCTCCCTGATCAGAAGCACCACCACATCGGCATCCTGCTCAATGGCGCCTGACTCTCTTAAGTCCGATAGCTGCGGCCTGTGGTCAGTGCGGCTTTCCACGGCGCGGGACAACTGGCTGATGCCGATGACAGGAACGTTCAATTCCCTGGCCAGCGCCTTGAGCGAACGCGAAATCTCGGAAATCTCCTGCTGACGGCTCTCCACCCCTGCGGTACCGCGCATGAGCTGAAGATAATCCAGGGCGATCAAACCAATGTTATGATGGGCCTTCAGCCGCCTGGCCTTGGCCCTTAACTCCAAAACGGAGATGCCGGGGGTATCGTCGATAAAAATGGGCGCTTCGGACAGCTTGCCCGCCGCCGTCGTCAGACTCGGCCAGTCGGATGCCGATAGATACCCCGTCCTGACCTTGTGGGCATCCACGCGGGCATGCGAACACAGCAATCTCTGCACCAGCTGCTCTTTGGACATTTCAAGGCTGAAAAAAGCCGTCGGGATCTTCTCGATGATACTGGCGTGCTCGAGAATATTGATGACAAAAGCGCTCTTGCCCATGGACGGCCGACCGGCCACAATGATCAGATCCGACGGCTGAAGGCCGGCGGTCTTGATATCGAAATCCGTGTAACCCGTCGGCACACCCGTCACGTGCGCCTTGTTTTGATAAAGACGATCGATCGTCTCGATGGAATCCTTGATGATCTCTTTGATAGGAATGAATCCTGCCTGGCCCACGCGCCTGTCAGCGATCTCGAAGATCATTTTCTCGGCACGGTCCAACACGTCGCCGACGGCATCTTCGGTATCATAGGCCTCGGTCACAATCTGGGTCCCGTGATGAATTAAGAGACGCAGGACATGCTTCTCCTTGACGATGCGGGAATAATGGGAGACGTTCGCGGCGGTGGGCACGACATTGGTCAAGGCCGTCAGATAGCTGGCCCCACCCACGCCCTCAAGGGCGCCTTCGTTCCGAAGCTTCTCGATCAACGTAATCAAATCGACAGCCTTACGCTGGTCATAAAGCTGGACAATGGAGGAAAATATCTTCTTATGCGCGTCTTTATAGAAATCTTCTGGCGAAAGATTCTCGACGGCAACGCCAATAGCGTCCTCTTCGATCAACATGCAGCCCAGGACGGCCATTTCGGCTTCGATGTTCTGCGGGGGCAGCTTCTCAACAGGCGCCAACGCGGCGCCGGCCCCTCCCTTATCATGACGTTTCGGCGATCGTTTCATAGGAAGAATATCGTCAACGGCAATTCATTGCATCCGACCCTAAAACTCTATGAACTCAATAAACTCAAGGAACTCATCTTTCCGGCTTACTTCTTGACCACCCAAACCTTAATCTTGGACGTCACGTCCGGATGAAGCCTGACGTCGATGTCATAAATACCTAGCGCCTTCAAGGGGGCCTCCAGAGCGATGCATTTCTTGTCCACGTCGATCCCCTCGGCGGCCAGGGATTTCTGAATGTCCTGAGCCGTCAAGCTCCCATAAAGCTTTTCCTCTTCGTTGACCTCAACGGTCATAGTCAGAGAAAACCCGTTAAGCTTCTGGGCCAGCTCTTCGGCCTTTTTCTTTTCCTGGGCGAGTCTGGCCTGGCGCTTCTTCTGCTCCAGCTCCATCTGCTTCAAGGCATGATCCGTCGCCTCAACAGCCAGGTTTTGCGGCAGAAGAAAATTACGGGCGAATCCATCCTTGACCTGCTTGACATCGCCGGCGCGGCCAATGCCGGGAATATCGGATCTCAAAACAACTTTCAGCATATACGACCTCGTTTTAAAAAAACTGGAGATTACTTCTTCAAATACGGCAAGAGCGCGACGAAACGGGCCCTCTTGACGGCCTCGACAACACAACGCTGATGTTTGGCGCATGTCCCTGTCACGCGGCGAGACAGGATCTTACCGCGTTCACTCACCAAGCGCTCCACGCGCTTCAAATCTTTATAATCCAGATCGTTAACCTTCTCTTCGCAAAAACGGCATGTCTTGCGGCGCATGCGTCCTTCAAGGTCTTCGCGCCTCTCGCGCCTGCGCGCGCCAGGCTTGGCCGGTCCTCTGCCGCCGCCGTCACGTGACCCACCCCGTCTCCCCATCTCTCTCTTTTGATAAACCATAGATCTCATAACCTCCTTAATTTTGCCTATAATGGGTAACTTTTCCTTACAAAATTAACTCCGCACTTACGCAGAAAATTTGTGCCGGACCGCCCTGGCACAAATTTTCAAGTGCCCAAGTGCGGAGTCAACGCCTATTCCTTACACATGGCCTTATCGGATGGGCCAGTGCGCCGCTTTCTGCGGCGCAAAATTAGGCCCTCCGCTATGTGGAATGCGGAGGCCTACCCCTTAATCAACCCCGAGCTTGCGCAGGAAATTTTCCGAAGGCCGGTTAAGCCGGCCGGAGAGAAAATTTACAAGTGCTTAAGCGAGAGGTCTTCTAACTCATATCCTCCGTCGTATCCTGGCCCCAGGAAACGTCGTCGGTATCCGCGCCGAGCGCCGGCGCCGCCTGCTTTTCCTCCGCGGCGGCCGGGACCTGCTCTTCGACAACGGCATCATCTCTTTGCCCTGCCTGGCCCAGGAACTGGACTCGCTCCGCCCTGACTTCAACAACGCTCCTCTTCTTGCCGTCGTTGCCGTCCCAGCTGCGGGTCTGCAGACGCCCCTCCACGAACAAAGGACTGCCCTTGCGCAGATACTGATTGCAAACCTCTGCCTGCTTATCCCATGCCACGACCGTAATGAAGCACACCTCCTGCTTCATCTCGCCCGTCTTGTCCTTAAAACGGCGGTTCGTCGCCATCCTAAGATTAACGACCGCCGTACCGCCGGGCGTATAGCGTAATTCCGGGTCTCTCGTGAGATTGCCGATCAAAAAAACCTTATTTAAGTTGGCCATGGCGACTCCTTGCTTTGTCTTTGGACCCTTTTGAGCCTCATCGTGCCGGCACCCGAAGAATCAGGCGACCCTTTTCTCATCAAGCCTCAGGATCATATATCTAAGGATGCTTTCATTCAGGCTATAGATGCCCTTTAATGCATTGACCACCAGAGGATCTGCTTCAAAATTTATCAGATAATAAAGCCCCTCTTTGTAACGGGTCCCTCCGCCGATAGGAAACAGATCATAGGCCAACTTGCGCCTTTCCGCCCATACCTGGTCCTGGGTCACGGCACCCTGGTGTTTGACAACCTGGTCCTTGATCCCTTTGAGGACGGCATTTTTGTCCTCCTCTTTAAGATCCGGCTTGATGATAAACATCGCTTCGTACTTTTTCATACTTGAATAACCTCCTTAATTTTGCCTATAACTGGGTGATTTCCTTGCAAAATTAGACCCTCCGCTATGTGGAGTGCGGAGGCCTACCCTTTACTCCGAGCTTACTCGGTCTGCTGTTCCAGCAGACCAGGAAAATTTGTGCCGACTGGCCTGGCTTCGCTCGGCCGAGTCGTGGAAAAAATTGTCAAGTGTTTGAGCGAAGAGTCAATGGCTATTTCTTTTTCACATTAAATAAATTCATACCCCTGTCAATGCCGGCCTCAAGCCACGTCTCCATGGCACAGACGGCCGTCTGCGTCATCTCCTCGACAAGCGGCTCTTCCCGAATGGCGAACTTTGCCAACACGTAATCTGCCAGATCGCCTTCCTGCGTGTCGCGGCCGACACCCAATCTCAGACGGTTAAACTCATCCGTCTTGATATGTTCGATAACGGATTTTAGCCCGTTGTGGCCGCCTGCGCTTCCGCGGGCCCTGAAACGCATCTCTCCCAGCGGCAAGGCCACATCATCGCAAACCACAAGAAGATCTTTGGGATGCAATCTTTTCTTCCGGAGACATACGGCGACGGCTTCCCCCGAAAGATTCATATATGTCTGCGGCACAACCAGATAAACCCTTGTTTTAAAGAACTCACCCGTCGCCACCAAACTCTTCAGAAATCTGCTCTTTTTCAGACTCCAGCCATGCTTGCGCGCCAATGCCTCCAAAACCCTGGCTCCCGCATTATGACGTGTCAGGCGGTATTGGGGGCCCGGATTTCCCAAGCCAACGATTATTTTCGTTGCGATTCCTTGAGCCCTCATCGCCGTTCTATTCACCCTTGGTCTCTTCGGTTTCCTCTGCCGGCTTCTTCTCTTTCTTGATGACTTCCGGCTCGGCACTTGCCGCTGCCCCTTCAGCCGCGACAGCCTCCGCAGGCGCCACTTCTTCCTTAAGAGGCGCCAGCAACGAAAAGACGATAGATTCCAGGTCGTGCTTGATCACGACATCCGGAGGCACGGGGACATCTTTCAGATAAATCGTATCGCCAATCTTCATGTTGGAGACGTCAACCGTCAACTTCTCTGGAATGTGTGTCGGCAGACACTCGACCTCCACTTCCCAGATAACATGTTCCAGCGTTCCGCCTTCCTGCTTGACACCGACAGGCTCACCGACAGCAGCCACGGGCACCTTGATCGTGATCTTTTTCGTCAGGGATATCTCATTGAAATCCACATGGAGGATATCACCGGTGACCGGGTGGATCTGGATCTCCTTGATCAACACCGCCTTCTCTTCGTCTTTCTTGCCGCCGGAAATCTTGAGGGTGATCACCATGTTTTCACCGCCATGATGCGCGTGCATGAATTTGATCAAACGGCTGCGCTCGATCTTGAGGGGCAGCGTCTTCTTGCCTTCCCCGTAAACAACGCACGGCACAAATCCTCCACGGCGCAGGATATGACTTTTGCCAATCTCCGCGTCTTCCCGCACCTTCGCTTCCAGATAAATCGCTTCCATTGTCGTGTTCTCCTTAATTTTGCCTATAATGGGTATCTTTTCCTTAGGCCCTTCCCTTATGTGGTATGGGGAAGGCCTCCCCCG
>CAZAYJ010000001.1:0-14361 GCA_964489335.1 uncultured Planctomycetia bacterium | reverse complement strand
TTTTGTGGGTTACAAAATCAACCCCTGCCCGCCCTGGCCGGCTGCGCCAGGCTGACGGCCTAGTCCTGGAAAAAATTTACGAGCGTTAAGCAAGGGGTCAATATTTCTTTCCTTATATCTCAAATCTCTCATCAAACAGACAGCTGATCGACTCTTCGTGATGGATTCGTTTGATAGCCTCCGCCAAGAGAGGCGCAACGGACAACACCTTGATTTTGGAACTCGCCTTACGGTCATCCATCGGAATCGTGTTGGTGATAATCAACTGTTCGAGGATCGAACTTTCAATTTTTTTGACGGCGTCGCCTGAAAGAACGCCATGGACAACAGCCGCGTAAATTTTCTTGACCCCGGCCCGCCGCAGGGCATTTGCGGCCTCTATCAGAGAACCGCCCGTTGCAATGAGATCATCCACCAAGATGGCATTCTTGCCTTCGACTTCGCCGAGGATGTTCATGGCTTCGGCCTTCTCGGGGGAGATGCGGCGCTTATCCACGATCGCCAGGCCTACGCCGAGCCTCTTGGCATACGCCCGGGCCGTCTTGATGCCGCCGACATCCGGAGACACCACGACATAATTCTCCAGCTTGAGCTTGGAGGTGATATAGTCGACAAAAACATTAACGGCAAACAAGTGATCTAAAGGAATATCGAAAAACCCCTGGATCTGTCCTGCATGGAGGTCCATCGTGAGGATACGGCTGGCGCCGGCAACGGTCAGGAGGTTCGCCACAAGCTTGGCTGAAATGGGAACGCGCGGCTGATCTTTGCGGTCCTGACGGGCATAGCCGTAATATGGCACAACGGCCGTGATGCGTCCCGCCGAGGCGCGCTTCAGGGCGTCGATGATGATTAAAAGCTCCATCAGGTTCTCATTGGGCGGCGGACAGGTCGGCTGAATCACAAAAACATCTTTGCCGCGGACATTGTCATCGATCTTGACCCTGATCTCGCCTTCGCTGAAACGCTCCACCATCATACCGCCGAGTTTCTTGCCCAATTCCTTGCATATCTCCTCAGCCAAGCCCTTATTGGCATTCCCAGAAAAAATTTCCAGCTTGTTCATATCATGACTCCTATGGGTAATCTTCGCCGCGGCATGCGGCTCAATTAAAAATTATTTGTGTTTGGACTTCAGTGCCTGGGCCGGCACGCCGGCCACAACCGCCCGGTCCGCCACATCGTGATGCCGCGTCACGACGCTTCCGGCGCCGACCACGGCCTTTTTGCCGATGACCACCGGCGCAATCAAGACCGCGTCGCTGCCAATAAAAGCCTGATCTTTAATAACGGTCTTATTCTTTTTCTGTCCGTCGAAATTGGCGACGACGGTGCCCGCCCCGATATTGACCCTGCGGCCGACTTCTGTATCGCCCAGATATCCTACATGATGCATGACGCTTTCTTCCCCCAGCGTCGCATTCTTGACTTCGGCAAAATTTCCGACAGCCACTCGGTCGCCGAGGACGACCCCGGGCCGCAGGTGGCAAAAAGGACCAATGGAACAATCGCGGCCGATCACAACATCCTTCTCAATATAGGTAAAGGGACGGATACGGGACCCCGGGCCGATCGTCACGGCTGGATTGATAAAGGTCGATGCCGGATCCTCGATAACCACGCCCTGTTCCTCAAAAGACTCCAGGATGCGCATCCGAAGCACTTCTGCGGCTTCCCGCAGGTCCCTGCGTGTATTGACACCCAACACTTCCTGCGGATCCTCCGCAAGGACCGTCTCGACTTTTTTGTTACAGCCGAAAAGCCAGCTTAAAACATCTGTCAGATAATATTCACCGCTCTTGTTATCGGGCCTGACATGTCTCAAGCCTTCGAGCAGATCCTCTTTTTTAAAACAATAAAGGCCTGTATTGATCTCCCTCGTGGCCTTCTGGGGCGCTGTAGCATCTTTTTCTTCGACGATCGCCAGGAAACGCCCGGCGTCATTACGCAAAACCCGGCCATAGCCCCGCGGGTCGCTTAAAAATGTTGTCAGAACCGTGCAGGATGCGCCGCTGGCCGCATGGGCTTCATAGAGACCGCGGACAGTTTGCGGCCGGATCAGCGGCGTATCGCCGTAAAGCACCATAACATCGCCTGCATCTGCCGGGATCGCCTTGGCCGCCGCCGCTACAGCATCGGCTGTCCCGAGAGGATTTTTTTGGAACACGACAGCCACGGACTTGTCAAGGATTCCCCGGACTTCAGGCCTCCTGGGGCTTAAAACCACGACGGTCTTTTTGGGCTTCATGGACGCGGCGGCATCCATGACATAGCTCAACATAGGACGCCAAGCCACCTCATGCAGAACCTTGGGGGTGGCGGACTTCATCCGCTTCCCTTCTCCCGCAGCCAAAACGATAACGCACAACTTTAACATAAGTTTTAGGAATTCCCGGGAGTTACCCGTTTCCGTGAAACGCGTAATTGCTGATAAAACCGGAAGGCTTACCGGCCTTGCGACAACATCCGTTGTCTACGAAAAGGTCGGTGATTGCATGATCGCAGGAACACGTCATGGCCTTGTGGTTAGCAAGCCCCCGAGCTTGACTCTGCGTCACTGGACACGGGGGGACGCGTCAAAATGTTATTTTGGTTCTCGCCGATTGATAAACTAATTCGGCCGACCAGCGTCCTGAACCGACTGCGAAATGTCTTTTATGAAGCGCGTCTGGTCCAGGGCTATTACCCAGAAAGAGCAGGGACGGTCTCCCGCACTCTTTAGTTCTCGCCAGGCCGATAACAAAGCTGCCCAGCCTGGGCTCGAACCAGGATACTCAGATCCAAAGTCTGATGTGCTACCAGTTGCACCACCGGGCAATATCTCAAAAAACTGTCTTATTCTTCGCTGTCGTGGCTTGAAAAGGAAGAAGGGCCCTTGGCTTTCTCCATCTCAAAGGCATCTAAAACCTTTTTCTGCAAGTAATCCCGGAAGGTCTGGGTAATCGGATGGGCGATATCTCTGTGTTCGGATTGAGCGCCATCCGCATTGGATTCAACGGTCACGGGCCGCATGACGGCCGGAAGTTGCGCTGCGCACTGGTTGCAATATTTACTACGGACCTCATTGCGAAAATTACACTTAGGACATGCTACCTTAAGCTTTCGGGAAGGCATGGCGATGAAAAGGCCGCTGCCCCCCTCGATTACTTTAATGTTCCTGACGACGAAAGCGTTGTCGAACGTCACCGTGGCATAAGCTTTAAGTTTCTTGTCAGGACTATCCTTGAGAAAAATCCTCACCTCAGTGATTTCCATGGATCGTCCCCTTCCCTTTGTAACCAACCAAAAATATGTACAATAATTACAGCGTTGCGGCGATAAATACGTTGCATTTATCTGAAAGCCGGGCGCGCGCCTTATCATAAACCCGCTGCGCGTATTTTTGGTCTTTACATATAACAAAAAGGGTCGGCCCGCTACCTGACATGTGTAGCCATTTGAACCCAAGTTGTGAAAGATCAGCTTTTAATGCAGAAACGAAACCGTATGATTCTATTACAATTTCGCTTAACCGATTGTAAATCTTCCTGTTAAGTGAACAAAAATCTCTTCGTTTAATGCAAGAGAGTAGTATATTAACATTGTCTCTATTTTTTGTCAATGTTAAAATTTCCTGTGGATTTCTGCCTGTTTTTGCCTTTTGAGACCCCCTGTCAAAGAGGGCATACACGTCTTTAGTGATAATGTTCTTCGGCGGAACAAAAAGAACGTGCCATAATCGCACGCCCGCAGGGACAGAAGCACCTGTCAGTTCCCCTCCGCGGCCCCGCCCGATGGCTAAACGCCTTCCAGAGACAAAAAAAGCCACATCACTACCCAGCCGGTTGGCCAGATCGACCAACGCCGGCCGGCCCAGACGCATCCCAAAGAGCCTGTTCATACCCAACAGGACGGTAGCGGCGTTACTGGACCCTCCCCCCATGCCACCACCCACAGGAATCTGTTTCTGAAGCTCGATCTTGACGCCTTTTTTAATGCCGAAGGACCGCCGCACCAGATCGGCCGCTCGCCACGCCAGATTGGTGGCATCAGAGGGAACCTGGCGGCTGTCACAGGAAAAGACGATTTCATCCGTCCGAATCTCGGTCAAGCGGATAGTGTCGCAAAGAGAAATACGCTCAAAAAGGGTGAAGAGTTCATGGTAACCGTCGGGTCTGCGCCCCAGGACATCCAGGTAAAGATTGAGTTTGGCGGGAGAAGAAAGTAAAAGAGAGTTTACAGAGGCCATGACTGCGGCCCTCTTATGCCAGAAGGGATTGGGCGCTCCTGACGATGTCAGCGCATGTCAGCTGATATTCCGTCAGCAGGGCCGCCTCATCTCCTGATTGACCAAACCTGTTTTTGACTCCGATGCGGATGATCGGTGCGGGATATTTTTCACTCAAGGTTTCCGCAACAGCCGAAGCCAGCCCTCCGGTCACAGAATGCTCCTCACAGACCACGAGCCCCTTCGTCTGACGTGCGGCTTCCGCAAGAATATTCTCATCGAGCGGTTTGACGGTAGGCATATTGATCACACGGGCAGAAATCTTATGTTTGGCCAATTCTGCGGCCGCCTTCATGGCTTCCGGGACCATGATGCCGCAGGCAACAAGCGTCACATCGCTGCCCTCCTGCAGGAGAGCGCCCTTTCCAAGACGAAACTCCGGCCTCTTGTCAACGGTCGGCACTTTGGCACGGCCCAGACGGATATAAAAAGGCCCCGGGGTCTCAAAAGCAGTCAAGATAGCTTCCCGCGTTTCCGGCCCATCACAGGGCACAACAACAGTCATATTGGGGATAGCCCGCATGATGGCAATATCCTCAAGCGCCTGGTGGCTGGCGCCGTCCGGGCCGACGGTGATGCCAGCGTGAGTCGCCACGATCTTGACATCGAGGCCGCTGTAACAGATGGTATTGCGCACCTGGTCCCAGGCGCGTCCCGAAGCAAACATGGCAAATGTGGACGCGAAAACAACCTTCCCGCAGGATGCCAGGCCCGCCGCTGTTGCCATCATGTTCTGCTCGGCGACGCCGAAATTGAAGAACCGAGACGCAAACTCCCTGGCAAAGAGCGCCGTGCGCGTCGATCCGGAAAGATCCGCGTCGCATACAACGACATCCGTCGTGCGCCGGCCGAGTTCGACCAGCGTCTTCCCGTAAACGTCCCGTTGATAAAGCATTTCTGCCATGTCTTCGGTCCCCGAGTCCTGCTTAAGATTCCCCTAGCTCCTTCATCGCTAGGTCGTGCTCATCCCGGCTGGGCGCCCGGCCATGGAAATCCACAACATTCTCCATGAAAGAGACACCCTTGCCCTTGATCGTCTTGGCAATGATGATCGTCGGTTTTTCCTTAATCTTTTTTGCCGTGGCAAACGCCTTATGGATCGCGGCCATATTATGTCCGTCGATTTCAAGGACATACCACCCAAAGGCGCGCCATTTTTCCGCCAAAGGTTCGATCGCCATAACCTCCGTAACCCGGCCATCGATCTGAAAACCGTTATAGTCCAGGATTGCGCAGAGGTTGTCGCATTTGTAGTGCGCGGCGGCCATGGCCGCTTCCCAGATATTGCCTTCCTGGATCTCTCCGTCCCCCAGGAGGCAGTATGTCCGATAATCCTTCCGGTCGAGTCTGGCCGCCAAACTCATTCCCAGCGCTACGGAAAGCCCCAGCCCCAAAGAACCGCTGCAGACTTCTATGCCGGGCGTGTGACGTTCCGGGTGCCCCTGCAGAAGACAGCCGAAACGGCGCAACTTCCATAACTCGTCCTTTGCAAAATATCCCTGTTCTGCCAAAACAGCATAGAGCGCCGGACAACAATGTCCTTTCGACAGATGAAAACGGTCGCGGTCAGGCCAGGACGGATCCTTGGGGTTATGCCGCATAACGGCATAATAGAGGCACGTCAGGATATCCGTGCTGGACAAAGAGCCGCCCGGATGGCCGGAGCCGGCGCGCGCCAACATCTGGACGATCATGACGCGGATCTCCCTGGCCTTATCTTCCAGTTCCTTGATTTTTCTTGAATCCAAAAGCATGGTTTCTCACCTTTTGATCGTCCTTAATTTCTCGCGGATATCCTTCTGGGAAGGATCCAAGGCCAGAGACATCTGCCACTGCCTTCTGGCTTTTTCTGTGTCGCCCAATCTCTCATATCCGGCGGCCAGATGATTCAGGATCACCGGATCCATCATAAACTTTGAGGCTTTTTCAAGAAACGCGACCGCCTTTGACGTATCGCCAAGCTGAAAATACACCCATCCCAGCGTATCGAGGTAGGCGCCGTTATCGCTCTGGGCTTCTGTCGCCCGCAAGGCCAGCTCAAGCGCCTCGGCGAGATGCTCCCCTCTATCGGCATACAGAAATGCCAGACCGTTGGCGGCATCCGCATCGTCGGGATAATACTCCAGAACCTTCTTGAAGAACTTTTCGGCCTCTTGGCTTGCGCCTTGCTCGCTTGAGATCAGCCCCATAAAAAACAAAGCATCCTGATCCAGCGGATCGAGCGCTAAAATCTCCTCGCTGCATTTCCTGGCCGCGGCGAGATCTCCGTCAAAAAAATAGAGCTGAGACAGGATCCGTCTCAGCTGTGTCTTCTGTGGCGGGGCCGCAGGATCTTTGAGCAGAATTTCAAATTGTTCGGCGGCCTTCTTGTAATCATTAAGCTGCGCATAGATCAGTGCCAGAACATAACGGGTCTGGGCATCGTCAGGCGCCAAGAGAAGCGCCGCCTGGAACTCAATGGCGGCCGCCGGCAAATCCTCGAGCCCTATATAATCCAACCCCAGCTGAATATGGGGTGAAGGCGATTTTTGATCTAGATTTCGCGCACGACGATAATAAGCCGTGGCTTCTTCAAATGACCCCAGACGATCTGTCAGGAGTCCCTTCATATAAGCGCCGTAGGAAAAAGATGTCCTGCGAACGCTTTCATTGACGGATACACAGGAGACAATCCCGGTCGCCGCCAGAATCAACAGGCTGCAGACAAAAAAAGACCCCCTGTGTTTTAAGAACATCTTGTCAGCATCCCGCAAAACCTTATTAGAGAACGTGTTCTCTAATAAGGCGAGGCTCCACAGATACGGGACGAGTCTCCTGCTCCCCAAAGAGACAGACGGGGAGCCGGCTCATCAACCCCAGTCTCTCTTCTTGAGGTGTCTGAGTTTACGACGCATCTTTTTTCTCTTGTGAGTCTTGATCTTGCGTCTTTTTCTTTTTCTGCCACAAGGCATACGCCCCTCACTTTGTTCAAAAGAGAGCGGTGCTTTCGGATGTCCGCACCCTGCCCCCTTTTTCAAATGATCAATTTATTCAAAGAATACTCGATAATCCCTTCGGCGCCGGCCTCCTTGAGCTCCGGGATAATCTTGCGGACCAGTTTTTCTTCTATCACGGTCTCGACAGCGACCCATTTCTCGTCGGAAAGGTGGGAGATCGTCGGCTTGCGCAATGCCGGCAGGACGCGCAGGAGCTGCGGCAACGCCTTAGCCGGAATATTCATCTTCAAGCCTACCTTGCCTTCGGCATCGATGGCCCCGCGCAACAACATGATGACCTGGTCCATCTTCTTCTTTTTCTTCGGATCTTTGACCGATTTCTTATTGGCGATAAACTGTGTTGTCGAGGTACAGATCGTGGCGATTTCTTTTAAGTTGTGGGCCCGCAGACTCGACCCTGTCTCGGTCAGCTCGACGATCGCATCTACGAGTCTGGCGGCGACCTTGACCTCGGTCGCGCCCCAGCTGAACTCTACATCCGCCGTAACACCATTCTTCTTCAGGTAGTCTTTCGTGACTTCGACAAGCTCGGTGGCGATCCTCTTACCCTCAAGCTCCTTGACGGATTTGATGGAAGACTGTTCCGGAATGGCCAGAACCCAGCGGACCGGATTCATACTCTGTTTGGCATAAGCCAAGTCAGCCAGCTTGACGACATCCGAACGATTCTCCAGGATCCAATCGTTACCCGTAATGCCGCAATCCAAGACACCGTCCTCGACGTAACGCGACATCTCCTGCGCCCGCAACATGATCGGCTGGATCTCAGGATCGTCGATCACGGGGACATACGACCTGGAGCTAACCACAATGCTGAAGCCCGCCTTGGCGAACATCTTGAGGGTCGCCTCGGTCAGACTGCCTTTTGGAATGCCTAATCTGAGTTTTCCGTCGTCTTTAGTCATCATAGCGGGGGTCATTATACATTTGAAAATATGCTTTGTAAAGGAAAAAATGGCGGGGTATAATTAAGACTTTGATAAATCGCCTGACCTCTCCGGCGAACATCCGATAACACATGACAAATCAAGGGGTTAAACATGCTCAGGCTGCTTCGTAAAAAGAAGGTCGCCAAGAGGATTTTCTATGTGCTTGCCGCTATCATTATTCCGGCGTTCGTCATCTGGGGGTCGGCCAGCGTTATCAACAAGAAAAATGACATTCCGAACGTTGCGGGCCGGATTTTCGGCAAAAATGTCAGCTACGACCAGTTTCAGGACGCCTTTACGGCCTGGAAGGCGCACATCCTCCTCCAGTACGGCGAGGATGCCGAGAAGAACCTCGGTGCCCTTTTCGACCCTATCAATGGTGCCTGGGACCGCCTGATACTGCTTCATGAAGTCCACAGGCGCGGCATCCGGACGACCGACAAAGAAGTCGTAGAGCATATCGCCAGCCTGCCCTTCCTGCAAAAAAACGGCCGCTTCGACCCTCAGTCCTATGAACTCTTCCTGAAATACACCCTCCGCATGGATGCGCGGCAGTTCGAAGAAACGGCACGGCAGGACATCTCCATGACCAAGCTCTATGAGGAAGTGACCAAGCCGATCGCCGTCACCGACGATCAGGCGCGGGAAGAATACAAAAAGCAACACATGGAGACACGCCTGCGCTATATCCTCTTCTCGCCGCAAAACTACAAAAATGACGTCGCTGTCACGGATGAAGAGCTTGATAAATATTACAAGACATCCAAGGAGAATTTCAAAGTGCCGCCGCAGATCAACGCCATTTATTGCATGATCCCTTATCAAGAAGAGACGACCCAGGAAGAAAAGAGCAAGGCGCAGGAAACCATGCAAAAGATCGCGCGACAGGCCAAGAGCACAGGACTTAAAGCGGCTGCGCAGGCCGCCGGCCTTGAAACCAAAGAAACCGGATTCTTCGGGTTCAACGACCCCATCCCGGCCCTCGGCTGGCTCCCCCAAATTAAGACAGCCATCTTCGATACGCCGCAAGGATCGCTCACGCCACCGCTGGAGACCGAACGGGGGATCTATCTCTTCAGCATCCTTGAAAAGAAAGATGCCTACATCCCGGAATTCAAAGAAGCCAAAGACAGGGTCAGGACAGCCCTCATTGAAGAAAAAGCCTCGCAGATCGCCTTCCAGAACGCCCAGGACTTTCTGAACCGTGTCAGAAATCCCGAGTCCAAGGAACAGCCGCAGACTCCAGAGAAGACAGAAAAAACGCCCGCCCGGCCGGCCGCCGTACCCTTTGACCGCGCGGCTGAAAGCCTGAGGTTAAACGTCAAGGAGACCCCGCCGTTCACCAGAGACTCCTATATTCCTGAACTCGGTCTGGCGGCCGTACTCAAAGACGCCGCTTTCAATATGAAAAAAGATGAAATCTATGACAAACCCGTGAGCACGCCTCAGGGATTCTTCGTTATCCAGAGCCTGCAGACGCCTTCTTTCGACGAAGAAAAGCTCAAAAAAGAGTTCGAAAACTTCAAGAAGGCCTTCCTGGAGCAAAAACGTAACGAGGCCTTTAACACATTTTTCGAAGGCTTAAAAGTACAGGCGCGCCTGGTCAGCTATATCAAGCACATCGGACGCTACGGCATGCCGGTACGTGCTACCGCAGGAGAGTAATCCTCTCCTGCAAGAAAAAGCCCCGAAAACCTCCCGCATCTTGCGGCTCGATCAAATATTCCCCAGATGGACGTGTTTGAGCTTTTTTTCAGCGATAGCCTGCGCCTCAAAAAGCGTTTTGAGAGGGGTCGGCGGGACCGTCATCTTGTAGCAGGGAAAATAACGGGAAAAATGGAGGGGGATATTCGGCCCAATGTTGGCAGCAATCCAGTCAACCAGATCCAAGATGTCCTCAGGACTGTCGTTGAGCGTCGGAATCAAAAGATTCGTCAGCTCGATATGGCATCTGCCCGCCATGGCCTTGATTGTTTCCAGGACAGGAGCGACGCGTCCTGAACATACTTTGACATAAAATTCGTCCCGGATGGACTTGATATCGATGTTGGCCGCATCGATGTAAGGCAAGAGTTCCGCCAGAGGCTCCGGGTTGACAAAACCGTTGGTCACCAGGACGTTCTTCAATCCCGCCTGCCGCGCCGCCTCTGCCGTCTCTAAAACAAATTCAAACCAGACAAAAGGCTCGTTATACGTGTAAGCAATCCCGAACGAATCCAGCCGGCGCGCCTGAACAATCAGGTCCTCGACCGTGACAGGCTCTGTCGGCGTCTGGACTTCCTTGGAGAAACTCCAATTCTGGCAAAAAAGGCACGAGAGGTTGCAGCCGACGGGCACCGCAGACAGGATCATCTCGCCGGGATGGAAATGATAGAGCGGCTTTTTTTCTATGGGATCGAGCGCCAGAGAAGCCGCCCGTCCATAATTAAGGGTATAAAGACAACCGCCCTGGTTGACCCGCACCCCGCAAAAACCTTTGCCTCCCTCTTTAATCTTGCAGGATTGAGGACAAAGCCGGCAGTGCACACCATTGTCCCGGGTCTTATCGTAATACAGCGCTTCTTTCATGACCGAGTCCGTTATTTCACTGATCCATCCGGACGCAACCGCTGCTTCGACGGTCATCCGCCGATGTCCTGGTGGCGGGCGCCACAAGGCATAGCGGACAGTTCCTACCTCAGCCTTGGCCTAAGGCCAGGGCCGAATCGAAATAAAACAAAACACCACCCGCTCTTAAAAAGAACGGATGGTGTGTCTGTTGCAAAAACTATTCCACCTTGATCGCGTTCACAGGACACATATCCGCGACTTCCTTCAGGTTACAGTTGGAACACTGCTGGGCCTTGACATGAGCGATGCCATCGTCTTTGACTTCAAACACCTCGGGGCAGTTTTGCTCGCAGAGTCCGCAACCAACGCATGTCGCCGCATCAACGGTAACTTTTGCCATTATCATCCTCTCAATTCCCCGCTGAATCGTTTTTTCCGAAATAATCCCGCGTCTCTGTCAGCGATTGTTCAAAGACAGGGGACCTTCTCGCCTTATTTCAAATTCTCAAATATTTCCTCATGCGTCACTTCCTCGGAAAGGATATGCGTCACCAGCTGATAGACCACATCCTCTTTGCCGAATGTCTTCTTGGCGATTTTGCGGTAAACCTCGATGGCCCCGCCTTCGGCTTCCATGACAAACTTGATGATCTTGTCATAATCATCCGTTTCCTTGGGCGGCGCAGGGTACGGCGCGTTGGCATTTTTCTCGATATCCCCGAATGCCCTGACAGGAAAACCACCGAGCTTGACGATCATGTCCGCCAATTCCCCTTGATGCTCAAACTCGTCTGCGGCGATCTTTTTGAGGAATTCTTCCATATCCTCGTAGCCCTTGCCGGAGACAACGGAAGCCATATAGGTATAAGCGTAATAAGCCAACCACTCATCGCAATAGGCGCGATTCAGATCCGTAATAAGTTCCTTGAGATCGACTCCTGAGGTCTCTCTGAATTTTTTACCCATTTACTACCCCCTTTTTTCCTTCGTTTCAGTGTTTCGCAGCCCTACTTTCCTCTCATCTTTGAGCCGCTTGGACTACCACTTTAGCATAATCCGCTAGTTTGCTCAACTCTTCTTGCGAAGGCACATATTGGACTTCAAACGGCGGACCGATCAACTCCAGCCCCATGGCTTCGACTTCACCGGCGATGCGCCGCGACGCACCCTCCGCCCATCCGTAAGAACCGAATATTCCCACCTTCTTGTTCTTGGGTTTGAGCCCGCGAAGGTATGCCAGGAAACCACCCATCGTCCAGAACATATCATTATTCAATGTAGGCGACCCCAAAAGAAGAACGCGCGCATCAAGTACATCGCGGACAATCTGGCTGTGATCGCCCTTGCGCAGGTTATAGAGCTTGACCTCCACGCCGGGGACGGCGATTTCTTCCGCTAGCCGCCCGGCCATCTTACCCGTCGACTCCCACATCGTATCGTAAACGATGACGACTTTGGGAAGCGTCTGCCGCTTAGTCCATCGTCCGTAAGCCTCAATCACCCGCATCGGGTTTTTGCGCCAGATGGCGCCGTGACTGGGACCGATGACCTCGACAGGCAGCTGCAAAGCAGCAAATTCATCAAGCTTCTTTGCAATAATGTCACTCAGGGGCATGAGGATGTTCGCGTAATACTTAGCGGCTTCCTCCAGGCAATCATCCTCGCCTATTTCGTCGGCAAAACGCAAAGGATGGCTCAGGTGTTGGCCAAAAGCGTCGTTCGGCAGAAGGACTTTATCTTCGATGCAATAGGTGAACATACTGTCCGGCCAGTGGATCATGGGCGCCGCGACGAACAAAAGGGTCTTGTGGCCCAAAGAAAGCCTGTCGCCTGTTTTCACCAGATGAAACTCCCTGTCGCGGATGCCATAATGCTTCAGGAGCCCTTCCTTCCCTTTTGACGTACAATAGATCTTGGCCCGCGGCGCGGCCGCCAGGACCTCGGGGACAGAACCCGAATGGTCCATCTCCACGTGATTGACGATAAGGTTTTCGATCCCGGCCGGGTCGGCGATCGATGCCACATGATGCAAGAGGTCGTCGCCGAAACCTTTCTTGACGGTATCGACCAACGTCAACTTGTCATCCGCAATCAGATAAGCGTTGTAGGTAGTCCCCCGGGGCGTGTGGTAGCCGTGAAAATCCCTGACGTTGTCGTCAGCGGCGCCCACCCAGTAAATCCCCTCTTTCAACTCAACGGGCTTCATGGCGCACCTTCGCCTTCTGCCTGCCGCGATTGTTCATACGTTTCCATATCCTGCGTATTCTTCACGACGGGGCCAAAAGGTCCTCCCAGGCGCACCTGGCCCGTCTCATCGCCATAAAAAACAAACCTCCCCGACGCGTTCATTTTCACGGGAGACGCCCGCACGATGAAATGATCCTCATCCTGTTTGACATAAGAATAGGCGTAGCCGCTTGCATTGCCCGGGTCGCTAACGTCATCCGTAACGGATCCGGAAAGATATTTTTTCAGGACATCGAGGTTCACGGGATAAAAACCAAGTTCCTGCTTGTATGTCCTGGCGGCGTTGACGATGCTAAGCATATACATGTACGCCGTCATATCGTTCAATTTGATGAGCTGGCTGCGCAACTCCGGATAAAATTTGATCAAGGCCCGGTTCAGGGTCGGGCCGACAGAAAGCGCCAGGAAAAATATCAGCAAAAATGGAAGGACGACGGCAGACGTCACCGCACGCCAGACCGGGACACCGTAGAGTTCGCGCACGCCGATCAAAATCAGGGCTAGGGCCCAGACCGACGCAAACAGCCCCCCTACGACGGGAAGCG
The DNA here is from genome assembly GCA_964489335.1 of uncultured Planctomycetia bacterium. Classification (GTDB taxonomy): domain Bacteria; phylum Omnitrophota; class Gorgyraeia; order Velamenicoccales; family Velamenicoccaceae; genus Velamenicoccus. The sequence continues at coordinate 827 of CAZAYJ010000001.1, read as the reverse complement.
CATAAAATATATCTGCGGCGCTCTTGTAGCAAACAACGAAAAAAACAGGAAAAAGGGATTTGTCGAACCCGAGGACGAGCTTGACACCCGCCGCAACAAAAACCATGGTAAGACCCAAGACCAAAATCGGACGAAGGATAAAAAAGGGAGAGTGCAGGGCCGAAAAGGTGACGAATGACATTTGGGCCCGTAATTCAGGAGAGATGACGTGGCTCGAGAGATGCTTCAGCCAGAAGATATTGACCACGTCGAACACAAGCTTGAGATACCCTAAAATCAGGGCGAAGGCCAGTGCGCGCACCACCCTTTGGCGGACAGGGATGCCGCCGGCGCCTTTAACTGTCTGGAAAAAATCGGCAGGCCGCAACAGTAACGCCGCTATCACAGCGGCAAAAGACCGCACGGTCTCCAGGAATCCGCCCGCCTGTTCCCAGGCGACGATGGAAGAAGTCGGGACCCTCTGTGACATAGACGAAATCAGGCGAGTTTGCGGAAGTTATCTTTGGTGACGCCGCACTCAGGACAAACCCAAGTGTCCGGGATATCTTCAAACCTTGTGCCGGGCGCAACGCCGTTATCAGGATCGCCCTTGGCGGGATCGTAAATGTAGCCACAAACGGTACATTCCCATTTTTCCATTGGTTTTGTCCCTCCCTGGTCCATGACCCTGCAAACCTAACTCCCGGTTTTACCTGATAATTTTCTCGGCTAGCCGATTGCACCCGGCCGAACCATAGAAAAAATTATCAGGCACTTAGCCAGAGGAGTCTGTATAGATTTTTCTTACTCCTGCGCCTTCAGCTGATATTTTTTGATATTGTAATCCG